>CAYPTM010000092.1:0-8405 GCA_964413345.1 uncultured Elusimicrobiales bacterium | reverse complement strand
CAGACCGCGACAGGAGAGTCTTACCATGAACATAAAAGGCGAAATCATATATGGCGTGCATCCGGTGACGGAAACGCTTCGTTCCCGCAAGCGTAACGTGCTGCAGATGTTTATAGTCAAGGGCAGAAGCAACGCCCATCTGGACAACATCATCGTGATGGCGAAGCGCATGAACGTCCCGCTTCTGCGGGTGGAGCAGACTGAACTGGACCGCATCGCCGGCCGCGGCAACCACCAGGGCATAGTCATAACCGCAGAGCCTTTGCGCATGACCGGCCTCTCCGACGCCATCGACGGGCTTCAGGGCCGCAAGAACGCCGTCTGGCTGGCCGTGGACGAGATTACCGACCCCCAGAACCTCGGCTCCATGCTCAGAAGCGCCGCCTGCTTCGGCGTGGACACCGTCCTGCTGCCGGAACACCGCACCGTCGGCATAACCCCGGCCGTCCACAAGGCGGCCTGCGGAGCGCTTGAACGCCTCACCATAGTGAAGCTGGTGAACCTGAACAACACCGTGCGGGAACTCAAGGACCACGGTTTCTGGGTGTACGGGGCCGATATGAAGGGCACCCCGATTAACAAGATGAAATATAACACCCCGGCTCTTCTCATCATCGGTTCCGAGGGCACGGGCCTCAGGGAAAAAACGCGCGAGCACTGCGACGAGATTGTCTCCATCCCGCAGAAGGGGAGCATAGACAGTCTTAACGCCGGAGTCGCCGCCGCCATAGTCATGCAGGACATGGCTATCAAGGCCCGGCTGGTCTAGCCTTCCTTCCGTTTAAAAGTGAAACGCCCGCCATGTTGCATGGCGGGCGTTTTGTGTTCCGTCCAAAGCTTACTGCCGGTTCGGCTGGTACAGTTCACAGCGGTATTTGCCGCGTGACGTTTCGATGTAGAAATTCTGCCGGTCGTTTTTTACCTTGTTTTCCGTCAGCAGGTTGAAGAGCTGCTGAAGGGTTTCCGGCGTTTCCACCGGAATCATGCGGTAGGGGCGCAGTATGGCGCGGGACAGGGGCTTCACTTTTTCCAGCGAGGCCGTCTCCATGAAGGGGAAAGACAGCTGGCGCCGGCTTGTTTCCTGGTATAAGGCTATTTCCTTGTCAGTCATGGGTGTGGCGGTCAGCAGCCTTGAGACGGTGGTCCATTGCGGCATTTTCTCGGCCTCTTTCCTCACTTCTCCCAGAGCGTAACGGAAACCGGAGGTGTAGGCCGAAAGGTTGGCCCGCGCGGTGCGCAGTTCGCCTTTCCAGTAGGCCGATATCTCCACCGCGTCGGGTTTCTTTTCCGCCAGTATGGAGCGCTGCAGCGTTTCCTGTCCGGAGTCGAAAACATCCAGGTTTCCCACTTCCTGGAAGAGATCCTTTATGGAACGGGCGTTAAGGGTTCCCTTGCGCGTGATGACGCCGGATTTCATGTTCTGGAACAGCAGGGCGTTGCCGTCCCGGCTGACTTCTATGTATACCGAGCCGCCCTGCGTCGGGAATATCCTGAGCCAGAGCGCCTCCGATTCTATGTTGGCGCCGGCGGGCCTTATCGCCGGGGCGGGCAGCGCGGTCGCGCACAGCAGCGCGGCCGCGATAAGCGCCGCTTTTGCAAAAATCCGGTTCATTTTTTCCTCCTGTCCTGATGCTTTTGTTCCTGCGGCTCAAAAAAAGCGTCCAGCGTGGCGCGTCCCGCGCCTTTTGAAAAAACATGCCATGCCGCCGCCAGAAGGGCGGCGTTTATCAGGGCCGCGGTCCATTTGGAAGCCGGATGCGCGGTCAGCGCGCACCAGCCCGGCGCGTCCGGCCCGGACGAGAAGAGGGCTCCGACGGTATTAGCCGCCAGATATGCCATCGCCGCCCCCGCCATGAATCTGCTGAAAAGTCCGGCTGCGAGGAATCCTCCCGCGTACATGCACAGCCACGGATATGCCGAGAGCAGGAAGGCTTCCATGGTTCTGCCGTTGAAGCGGAGCGTGTCTATCGACGCAAGCATGTCGGAAGGCATGTCGCCTGTCTTGGCCAGACCCGAGATGAAAAGCGTTAGTCCGCAGATTATGCGGAGCGCGTTCTGAATTAAACCGCCGTTTTCCGTTTTCATGGCTTATTTCACCTCCGGCGGCATTGCGAGCCCCATTATCGCCAGTTCTTCCGTAAGCGCCTTGGTTCCCGCCTGCAGTTTGCGTCCGTTGAGGAAGAAGGTGGGCGTGGAATCTATCCGGCGGTACTGCGCCGCCAGGTCGTCCCTGATGATGACCGCCCTTGTCCGGGGGCTTTCAGCGCATTCGATAAAGCGCCGTTCGTCAAGACCGAGCGTTTTCGCGTAGGAAGCGAATGTGTCCTTCGCCCGCGCGGAACCCGTCCACTGCTGCTGGTTATCGTAAAGCATATCGGCGTATTCCCAGAATTTGCCCTGCTCTCCGGCGCACTCGGCAGCCATCGCGGCGGGGACGGCCAGCGCGTGCATCGGCAGTGGGAAGTGCCTGAATGTCAGGCGAATTTTCCCCGGGTTTGCTGCCATGATGGCTCGCAGAGTTTTGCTTGCGTTGCGGCAGGCGGGGCATTGGAAATCGGTGTATTCCACTATGTTGGCGACGGAAGCGGCCTGCCCCGTGGTTCTGTACGGCGGTACGGGGGGCGGGGGAATGAGGCCAAACAGGTTTGCTGTCAGCGCCATAAGCGTCATGACGAGGAGGCCCGCCAGAAGCAGCAGAATCTTTTTTAGAAAAGGGTGTTTTTTACCCATGTTTTCTCCCTTAATTTGTCTTAAATCCGGGGCTCCACATGTCAGGATATTTAAGAGACGCTACACAAACTACGGCAGCAGAAGGACTATTTTCGCCGGACTTTGCGCCCCTTTCACCAGACGTATCTTGCCGCGCGGCACTTTCAGCTCTCCGGCCAGCAGGGCGAGCGCGGCGGCGTTGGCCCGTCCCTGTTCCGCCGGTGCCTTCACCCACAGCTCGAAGCTGTCAGGCGCTTTGCGTATCGCCTCTTCCCGCTTCGAGCCGGGGTGCACTTTCAGCTTAATATATGTTCCTTCCACTTAAGCGATGAGGCTTTTCGCCGTCATCTCTTTGGGCTGGCTGACGCCCAGCATCTGAAGCACGGTGGGGGCTATGTCTGCCAGTATCCCCTTGTCCCGCAGTTTGTACTCCCCGGGCTTATTGGAGGCCAGTATGAATTCCACCGTGTTGCAGGTGTGGGCCGTTTTGGGCATGTTTATCTTCTCGTCCCACATTTCCTCGGCGTTGCCGTGATCGGCGGTGATGAGCGCCGCCCCGCCGGCCTTGAGCGCGGCTTCGGTCAGTTCGCCGGTGTATTTGTCCACCATTTCCACGGCCTTGACCACGGACTGGAAATTGCCCGTATGTCCCACCATGTCGCAGTTGGCGAAGTTGACCAGTATGAAATCATATTTGCCGGACTGTATCTGCCTGAGCGCCTCGGCGGCCACTTCCGGGGCGTTCATCTGCGGATGTTCCGCGTAGGAGGAGGGGTCGAAGGTTCCCTTTATCTCGATGCGGTCTTCCCCGGGATAGGGCTTGAGCAGTTTGCCGTTGAAGAAGGATGTTACGTGCTTGAATTTCTGGGTTTCGGCTATGCGCAGTTGTTTGAGACCGGCCTTGCCGATGACCTCGCCCAGCAGGTTGCCCATGCTGCTGTCCTCGTCCATGGGGGGCAGGGCGCTTCCCTTGAACGTGTCGTAATAGCGGGTCATGCCGCAGTAGGCTATGTTGAACTTTTTCCAGCGCTTGCCGGGATAGCTGTCTTCCACGAAGGCCTTTGTCAGCTCTATGGCGCGGTCCTGCCGGAAGTTGAAGTGGATGACTGAGTCGCCGTCCTTCATGCCGGAGTAGGAGCCGATAACGGTGGGGGGAACGTACTCGTCTGTAAGCGGCGTGCCGTCCGGGTTCTTGCCCTGTTCATAGGCGCGGGTGACGGCTTCCTCCGCCGTGGCTGCTTTTTCTCCCTCGGCTTTGGTGATGGCGTTGTAGGCCATATCGTTAATGTCCCATTTGTCGGAGCGGTCCATTGCGTAATAGCGGCCTATAACGGTTGCTATCTGCCCGACGCCGGCGGCCTTAAGTTCCTGCTCCAGCGTGCGGACGAAGCCGACGGCCGAGCGCGGGGGCGTATCGCGCCCGTCCGCGAAGAAATGGACGTATACCTTCTTTATTCCTTTTTCTTTAGCGTGGCGTATTATGGCGAAAAGGTGGTCCTGATGTGCGTGCACTCCTTCGTCCTGCACCAGGCCCATGAGATGCAGCGCGCCTCCGGTTTTTAGGCAGTTGTCTATTGTCGCCTTGAAAGCCGGGGCCAGGAAGAGCGAGCCGTCCTTTATAAGGTCGACTATGCGCTTGAGTTCCTGCACGACTATGCGGCCCGCGCCCATATTGAGGTGGCCGACTTCGGAGGAGCCCATGTAGCCCGCGGGCAGGCCCACCGCCTCGCCGGAGGCTTCCAGCACTGAAACGGGGTACTTTTTCAGGAAAGAGGAGACGTTGGGCGTCTTTGCCGTGCAGACCGCGTTGAACTTGCCGGGCTTGCACATGCCCCAGCCATCGCGGACTATGAGAAGAACAGGTTTGGTGGACATAAGCGGGAAAATCCTCCGTTGAAATTGCGGCGGCGCCGTTGGAAGAGCGGTTGCGCGGCCTCCGCCTGCCATTAAATTCTATGAAATTTGAACCCTGTCTGGTTTCATTCTCCGCTTCCGCCTTTGCCCTGCGTTATGGCCCCATGCGCCGCTCTTTTGCTAGACTTTGTGTACATTTATAGCAATACATTACGCACGCGAGGAGAACGCAATGACGTCTTACGAGAAATTTTCCGAACAGGACCACCTCAATATAACGGCTGTCCGCATGCTGTCCGTGGACCAGATAGAGAAGGCCAACTCCGGCCATCCCGGCCTGCCCCTCGGCACCGCGCCCGCCGTATACGCCCTCTGGTCACGGATACTGCGCCACAACCCGGCAAATCCCCAGTGGCCCGACCGCGACCGTTTCGTCCTTTCCCCGGGGCACGGCTCCGCCCTGCTTTACTCGATGCTCAACCTTTTCGGCTATGACCTGCCGATTGACGAGCTCAAGCGCTTCCGCCAGTACGGCAGCAAGACTCCCGGCCACCCGGAGCAGGGGCATACCGCCGGGGTCGAGACCACCACCGGCCCGCTGGGGCAGGGCGTGGCCAATGCCGTGGGCATGGCTCTGGCGGAGCGTTTCCTCGCCGCGCGTTTCAACGAGCCTGATTTCCCGATAGTAAACCACCACACATACGCGCTTGTCGGCGACGGCGACCTCATGGAGGGCATTTCCCACGAGGCCCTTTCCTTCGCCGGACAGCAGAAACTCAACAAGCTCATCTGCCTTTTCGACGACAACAATATCACCATAGAAGGCAAGGCCACGCTGGCCTGCGCTGACGACGCGGAAATGCGCTTCAAGGCCTACGGCTGGAACGTGCTGCGCGTTTACGACGGCAACGACGCCGCCGCGATAGCCGCCGCGCTGGAGCAGGCCCGCGCCAGCCAGGACAAGCCCTCCGTCATCATCATGAAGACGCACATAGGCAACGGCAGCCCCCGCCAGGACACCCCTTCCGCCCACGGCGAACCGCTCGGAGAGAAGAACTGGCGCGCCACCCGCGAATTTTACAAGTGGACCGAGCCCCAGTTCGAGATACCGGAGGAAATCCGCAATTCCTTCGCGGAGATAGCCGCCTCCCGCGCGCGCGAAGAGGAAAAATGGCACGTGCTTTTTGACTCCTATACGCGCAAATTCCCCGCCAAGGCGGAGGAGTTCCGCCAGTGCCTGGACGGCAAGCTACCTTCCGCCTGGTGGCAGGGCGTGCCCCTTTTCGCCGGCAAGGAAGGCGCCATGGCCAGCCGCGAATCGGGCGGCAGGGTCCTTAACGCCCTGGCCGACGTCCTGCCCAATCTCATCGGCGGCTCTGCCGACCTGGCCCCTTCCACAAAGACCGCGCTCACGAAGTATCCGGAGCGCACCCTCCATTTCGGCATACGCGAGCACGCTATGGGCGCGATAGTGAACGGCATGGCCCTGCACGGCGCCGTCATCCCCTTCAGCGCCACCTTCTTCGTCTTCACCGATTACATGCGCCCCGCCATGCGCATGGCCGCTCTCATGGGAACTCATTCGATATTCGTCTTCACGCATGACAGCATCGGCGTGGGCGAGGACGGTCCCACTCATCAGGCGGTGGAGCATCTTTCCGCAATGCGCGCCATGCCCCGCATGACGGTGCTCCGTCCCGGCGACGCCAACGAAACCGCCGCGGCCTGGATTTCCGCCATACAGCACAAGGGGCCTTCGTGCATTGTGCTTACCCGCCAGAAACTGGAGCTGCTGGACTGCGACCCTCAGTACGTAAGGGACAGCGCGGCCCGTGGCGCTTATGTCACGCACGCGCCCGCGTCCGGCAAACCCGAGGTCGTTATAATCGGCACCGGCTCCGAGGCGAAGGTGGCCCAGCTTGCCGCCAAGAAGCTTTGCGGGGAAGGCGTGAACGCTTCCTCCGTCAGCATGCCCTCCTTCGAGCTGTTCCGCTCGCAGGACAAAAACTACCGTGACTCCGTTCTTCCTCCCGGGGTGAAGCGCGTTGCCGTCGAGGCCGGGACATCCATGTGCTGGCGCGAGTTCGTGGGCGATGACGGCGCTTTCGTATGCGTGGAGGATTACGGCGTCTCCGCCCCGTATGCCGAGGTGTTCAGGCATTTCGGCATCACAGTGGACAACGTGGCCGACAAGGCAAGAAAGCTTGTAAGGGGATAACCCATGCGCATAGCGATGGCGGGTCTCGGCAGAATGGGCTTTAACATGGCGCGCAGGCTTCTGCGCGCCGGCCACGAAGTCCATGTCTTCGACAGGACCTTCGAAAAGGCCCGCTCGCTTGCTTCCGAAGGCGCCGTTCCCGCCGCGACGCACGCAGAACTTGTCGCCGGGCTCAAGGGGCCGCGCGTTGTCTGGCTGATGCTCCCCGCCGGGGAGATAACCCAGTCGGCCGTGGATTCCTTTTCCTCCCTCCTCTCGAAGGGAGATGTCATTGTTGACGGTGGCAACAGCAATTTTAAGGATTCCATCGCCCGGGCTAAGGCCCTTGCCGCTCTTGGAATAGATTTCGTGGACGCCGGGGTGTCCGGCGGCATCTGGGGTCTTGAGAAGGGCTACTGCATAATGTGCGGCGGCGAAAAGCGCTCCTACGATCTGCTCCTTCCCGCGCTCAAAAGCCTTTGCGCGGAAGGCGGCCTAATACACTGCGGCTCCCACGGCAGTGGACATTTCACTAAGATGGTCCACAACGGCATAGAATACGCCATGATGGAATCCTACGCTGAAGGTTTCGAGATAATGAAGCGTTCCCGCTACGGCGATGAGCTGGACCTCGGCGCCATAGCCGCCATGTGGAACAACGGCAGCGTGGTGCGTTCCTGGCTGCTGGAGCTGCTGCGCGACGCCCTTTCTAAAGAGCCGGACCTCGCCTCCCTCAAGCCTTACGTGGACGATTCGGGAGAGGGGCGCTGGACGGTCGAGGAGGCGGTTGCGACCGGCGTTCCCGCCCCGGCCATAAGCGCGGCACTGTTCAGGCGCTTCAGTTCCAGAGAGAACGACGCTTTCTCGGGTAAAATACTGGCCGCCCTCCGGCGCGAATTCGGCGGCCACGCGGTGAAGGAGAAATAGTGTGGACGTAAGCAGCCATATACACGGAGGCCTGTGCATGGAGTCCCGTCCGGGGCCGTGCGCCTTCGTCATATTCGGAGCGTCGGGCGACCTGGCGGGGCGCAAGCTGCTGCCCGGCCTGTTCGGCCTCTACAGGCGCGGGCTGCTGAAAAATTTCTTCGTGCTAGGCTGCGGACGCAAGCGTCTTGATGACGATTCCTTCAGAAACATGGTGCGGGATAGTCTTTCCCTGCACTGTCCGGGGGAACAGGGGCAGGATGATTTCATCGGCAGGATGTTTTACGTTTCTGGCGAGTACGGCTCCTACGGCCTGTGCGACGCGGTAAGCCTGCGCCGCGCGGAACTTGACGCCAGGTTCTCCACCGGCGGCAACACAATCTATTACATGGCCACGCCGCCGTTCCTGTTCAGGCAGATAGCGGCGGGGCTGAAAGCCTGCGGAGTCGGAAAGGACAGGGAGGGCGGCCCGTTCTCCCGCCTTGTGGTGGAAAAGCCGTATGGCCGGGACAGGCAGGACGCCCTCACTCTGGACGCCGAACTCAAGGAATTCCTGGCGGAAAACCAGATTTACCGCATAGACCATTACCTCGGCAAGGAGACCGTACAGAATATCGCGCTGCTCCGTTTTGCCAACACGCTGTTTGAACCGCTGTGGAACGCCCGTTACATAGACAACGTGCAGCTTAACTCAAGTTGTGCGTCTATAGCTTTACGCCAA
>CAYPTM010000091.1:0-8433 GCA_964413345.1 uncultured Elusimicrobiales bacterium | reverse complement strand
CTAAATAACCGTGCTGTCTATTTCGGCTTGGCAGCGCTGTTTCTGCTAGGGATGTTCCTGGCAATGACCGAATACGAAAATCAGCAGGCAGACCGCCGTTTTGCAACGCCAGTTGTTGGCGTCGAAACCGTAACATCCTATATGGCATCGAGGTAATATGGCATGGCTCGAATCTCACCAAACGTTGGAGCGCGACACTAAGCTATTTCTGTTACGCAAAGCGCTGGGCTGGGACAAAAATCAAGCAGTCGGGTTTTTACATCGTTTCTGGTGGCTGGTACTGGAACAGGCCCCTAATGGGGATGTATCAGGGCTCGCCGCTGAGATGATGGCTGAAACGCTCGGCATGAAGGCGGATGTTGTCTCTCAGGCTCTGGAACTTATGGCGTCCAAAGAAATTGGCTTATTAGACCGCACGACCGATGGCAAGCTGTTAGTGCATGAGTGGCCGAAGTACACAGGCCGCTATTTGCGTGACAGTTTATGGAAACGATCGCCCGAGAAATGGCTGCAAATGATCACGATGTACGGCTCCTGTATTGTGTTGGCAGACAGTCAGCTGACAAGCCCGAAACAGTCGCCGACAGAGGGCGCAGGGTGTCCAATACTGTCGGCTGTACCTAACCAGACCAGACCTAACTACTCTTCATCACCCACTGGCGCAGGTGATGCCAGGCCAGCATCTTTGAAGTCTGGGAAAAACCCAGCAAACACTTATAGCGTGGAGTTCGAGCGCTTCTGGGCAGCTTTCCCTCGGAAAGTAGGCAAAGGTGCAGCCTATGCCCGCTGGAAGTCGCGCAGGCCCCCGCTGGAAGATGTTTTGAAGGCAATTGCGATTCAGCGGCAATGTGCGCAATGGCAGGATATCACGCTTATTCCGCACCCCGATACCTGGCTTAATCAGAAGCGCTGGGAAGATGACCCGGCAGCGTATCACGCGCAGAAAGCCCCGCCACCATTGCAGGAAAATTTCGCTTTGGCCGAGTCGCAGGCGCTCAAAGCAGCAGGAGGACGTCATGTCGAATAGGACAATTGGGGGAAAGGCGCCGTTAATAACGCAGGACGGGGCTGAAGCAGAACTTCCGCATGAGCGTGCGGAAATGATGGAACGTGCTGCCTTGGGATGCGTTGTCATTGATGGAGCCCGGTCGGAATCGGCGGAAACGGTCCTGGGTGAGCTCTTGGCGGAGGATTTTTACTTTCCACGCCATCAGATCATTTTCAAGGCGCTATTAGAGTTGGCGACTGATGGGGCGGTGATTGATCTTGTAACCCTTGGCGAGCATCTGAAGGGAAAAAGGTTGCTGGAAGCAGCAGGAGGGGAATTGTATCTGTCCGATCTTCTGGCCGCGCCTGGATCAGTGACTCATGTGCACCACTACGTTACCAAAGTCAGGCAGTATTCTATCACGCGAAACATCCGGCGCCGCATACAGGCATTGTCGCCAGATGCAACGGCAGAGCAGATAGAGCCGATAATCGACCTGATGGACTTGCGGGATACACGTAACACTGCGCTTGTGCGTATGTCAGACATATTGGATGCACATCTGGCAGAGTTGCAATCCGGGCATGCCGATTATCTTAAAACCGGGTTCCCGACCTTTGACTGCGGTATTTATGCCCAGGCTGGTGATTTGATAGTGATAGCGGCCCGGGCCGGGGTCGGCAAAACCGCGTATATGTCCAATATACTCCACAATCTGCTGCAGCATGGCATTCACTGCCTGTACTGTCCCACTGAAACCCAGCCGGCGCAATTTCTGGACAGGCTCATTCCTCAGATAGCGAATGTCCGCGCCTCAAAGTTCCGTTCGCGTGATTTTTCCGCTGAAGACAAGGCCTCCCTTGCCAATGCGCGGGACAAGCTCATGCGTCTCCCGTTGAGCCTGTTGGATAAGGCGAGCCCTACGCTAAGGGAAATACGTCAGCACTTGCGAGTCAGCGGCGCAAAAGTGTTGTTTGTCGACTATCTCAGCCGCTGTTCAATGCCTAGGGAAGAGAACCGCGCGCGGGAGATAGAGCGATTCATGGTGGACCTTAAAACGCTATGCCAGGAACAGAAAGTCGTCTGCTTCCTTGCTGTGCAGCTTTCCCGCCGGACAGACCACATGAAGGAAGGCGAGGCGCCACTACTGGCTGATCTGGCGGATAGTTCAGCGGTGGAAAAAGAAGCTGATGCGGTCGTGTTCCTCTGGCGCAAAAAGAAGGTCTGGGGGGATATAAATCTAATGGAGATTGACGCGCTATTTGGCAAGAACCGCTGGGGGTTTGCGCATTCCTGGATGATTGACTTCGACCGCAAGAGCATGTGCATGACCGAACAGGGGGCAGAGTTAGCCAAGGAGGCTCAAGATGTGCCGCCAATGCTCTGACTGTGCTTTATTTGGCTACTGGAAGCCTACGAAACATGGAGAGGAACCAGTTTGCAGCACGGGCAAAAACTACGACTACAAATCCGGCTGTTATGTAAACGGCTATGCCGCGCGCTGCGCACACTACATAACGCCGACAATCCACACGGAGGAACGCAAAAATGAAGTGCCGCTCTCGCGTTGGACACCTTAGGGATGACGTGGAACACAACGCAATGCCCAAGGGAATAACATGTTGACCACATACTGCATCTTGGCAGATACGTGATTATGCTGTTTTTTGGGAGACAATAGGACGTTTTTTACTTGTATTGGAAACTTTTTCTGCAATTGCGGCATTAATTTCTGGCAGATGGATGTCGTCTTGTATCGCTTTTATCAGCTTTGCTCTCGTCTCCCAGAGATCTTTGGAGTTGGCATCCCAAAGCAATTTTTGAAAATCCGAATAGACAGATACGACATTTTCGGAGGCAAACAAAATATGGTCCACACAATTTTGGTAAAAACTCGATGCTATGTCCATTTCTACCTGTGGATGTCCTTCCATATTTTCGTCCGTTCTATCAATAGCAAGATTGATTTCATGGATAATTGCTTTATATGCGGCCACTTTTTCGAGATAAACCGCCGTATGAAATTGTTGACGTGCCATGAATTTCGCGATCCAAAATGAAATCAATCCGCCAATCAGTCCGCCGATTACACCGCCAAGGAACGAATATGCTCCTGCTGTCATAACACCCCCTTTGATGCGGATATTTTAACAAATAGCGAGGTGACGCAATATGGCATTCAAGGGTGTACCAATCTGCACACTGCACGATGAATTAGAGGTTCGACGTGCAGCCGCCTGTGAGGCATTGACTCGCGCTCTTCGATGCAACTGTAGAGCTGATATTGTTGTGGCGCGAAGTATTCTGCGCGGCATGGCACCTGTTTTGGCAGAAGCAAAAAATGCTGGGCAGCGAATGGAAGAATGCATTATTCACAGACGAGAAGGGATTGAGTCTGCGGTAAAGTCATTGGTGGATGCATTATGATTCACGAAACAGATCATAGCATGGCTCCCCTTCTTTGTCCGGAATGCCGTCAGCCGCTTAAGCCTCTGCCTGAGTGCTATCGGACAGAACGGCACCCGGAACTACATTGCGATAATCCATATTGCACGCTGAATTGGTTCAGGACACGTGACATTGAGGCAGAGAAAAAGCGGAAATCATGCAGCACTCCGCTGACTTTATCGTTGTGAGTTTGCATTTTTCGCGGAGAGCTGATATACTTCTAGTGGCGACCGCAGTACAATTTGGCAAATACGATACGCGACTCTCTCTTCCTTTCAGAAGGGACATGGGTCGCGTATGTTTTTTTATATTGAGAAACCTCCTTCTGTAACCACCGTTCCCAACGGTGGCCTTGGCATACCTATAGTCCCTATTATTCGCTTTGCGACCGAAGTCTGCACACACCATTCATTTGATTGGCAGCGCGAGAGGTCGCAACACTTATGCCCTACTCACCTAGGCGGCCATGTCCTGTCGCCGGTTGTCGCTCCATGCTTGAGCCTGGTCAGCGTTACTGCGCGGCACATGCCGCGTACCTTGACCCACCGGATAAATTCCGCCGCGGGCATTCTGCGGCGCGTGGATATGGCGCGCACTGGCGCAAAATCCGGCGGATTGTGCTTTCGCGCGATCCTGTCTGCCGGCATCCTGGCTGTTCCGAACTATCAACTGACGTTGACCACATCATTCCAAAAGCCCAGGGTGGAACAGATGATATCGATAACCTGCAAGGGCTCTGCCATGCCCACCACAGCGCCAAAACGGCGCGGGAAGACGGTGGTTTCGGCAATGTCAGGGGGTAGGCGGGCAAAATCCTTAGAACCTTTTAGAAGATTGACCGCGCTTTGCAATTCTGCGTGCGATGCCAAATTAAACAAGGGGGGGTAGCTATGGGCAAACCGGGGCCAAAACCAATGCCGACTGCGCTGAAAATAGCAAAAAACGTGCGACCCTCCCGCATAAACGAGGCGGAACCGCAGTTCGACCCGCTTTGGGAAAAGCCGCCAGACTTTTTGAAGGATGATGTCGCCCGTATGGAGTGGACACGGGTTTTCCCATCACTGAAAAAGGTCTGCACGGTCGTAGACATGACGGCTTTAGCGGCCTACTGCGACTCATTTTCGGAGTACCAGACATCACTGCGGTTAGCCAGAGAAAATGGGTCGCGGACCATCTCGACCCCGAATGGTTCAGATCAGCAGTCCCCATACGTGGCCATGGCCCGCAACTGGATGAGTCTGATGCTGAAGTTTGCCGTGGAACTGGGAATGACCCCGTCATCGCGCGGCCGCGTGCAGGAAAATGGCGAGGATGGCGACCCTCTTATGAACTACATGATGAAGCAATATCGTGGCCGCGTACCTACGCAAGAGAGTCATGATTCATGACTGCCAGGGCGGTTATAGCGCCGCCTCGCAAGCAGAAGATAACAACCGAGGGCGGCAAGTATTACTATGACGCCGCGGCTGCGCAGCACGCGATAGAGTTCTTTGAAAAACAGACCTTCCATGTTGATGGCCAATGGGCTGGACAGCCCTTCAGGCTGGAAAAGTGGCAACGGGAAGAAATAATCGGTCCGGCCTTTGGCTGGAAGCGAAAATCCGACGGTCTTCGCCGTTTCCGCAAGATCTACATAGAGATTCCCAAGAAAAATGGGAAAAGCGGGATATGCTCGCGCCTGGCGCTCTATTTGACAGGGCCAGACGGCGAACCCGGGGCAGAGGTCTACTCGGCCGCCACAGACAAAGAGCAGGCGAAGATTGTCCATGGGGAAGCTGAAGACATAGTAAAGGCATCACCGGGGCTGGGGAAATTTTTCAAGCTGGTCAACAAGGCTATCAGTTTCCCGCTTTTCCATGGCATATACCGTGCGGTGTCGAAAGAAACGGCAAGCAAACACGGCATAAAACCGCACGCGATAATCTTCGATGAACTACACGCGTTGAAACGTCCGGAGCTGTTCGACATTTTGACCAACGGTACGATGGCAACACGGCAGCAGCCGATGCTTATCATCATAACCACGGCAGGCACCGACCGGACCTCGGTTTGTTGGCAGGAACACCAGTATGCGTTGGACGTCCTGTCCGGGAAGGTGAAGGACGACAAGATCCTTGTGGTGATTTACGCTGCGGATCTGGAGGATGACTGGCAGGACAAAAGAGTCTGGAAGAAGGCCAACCCCAATCTGGGCGTTACCTTCACGATGGAGTCGCTGGAGGATGAATTCAATCGCGCACTGGCGATTCCTCGATTACGGAATCAGTTCAAGCAGTTGCGGCTAAACCTTTGGACCAGTTCCGCCTGCACATGGCTGCCGGAAGAGGTATGGAGAGCATGCGCCGGTGTTGTTGACCCTGAAGAGTTGCGCGGCCGGGGCTGTATCGGCGGCCTTGATTTAAGCAGTACGAAGGATTTGTCGGCTGTTGTTCTGCTCTTTGAGATGGAAGACGGCATTCGTTTGTTGCCCCACTTCTTCATGCCGAAGGAGAACATCAAAGAACGGGAACATATGGACGCCGTGATGTATGAAACCTGGGCCAAGAACGGTCATATAACCCTTACGGAGGGGAATGTCATCGATTATGACGCGATCTTGTCATATCTGGTGGAAGCAAAGGAACTGTATGACCTCAAAGAAGTGGGATATGACCCGTACAATGCCGGCAAGATCGTGCAGGACTTGGAGCGGAAAGAGATAAAGATGGTACCGGTGACCCAAGGATACAAGCTGTCGGCCGCGGCGAAAGAATTTGAAAGGCAGGTGTTGAGTCGACGTCTTGTTCATGGTGACAACCCTGTCTTGAACTGGATGGCGTCCTGCACTGAAGCGATAACCGACTCGCAGGACAATATAAAACTTACCAAGGCGCATGGGCAGAACAAGACTATGAAGCGCATAGACGGCATAATCGCCTCGGTGATTGCCATCGACAGAATGAACAAGCAGGACAATGAGGATACGGACAGTGCCTATGAAAAACGGGGCGTCCGAGTTCTAAGGTGAGAGGTACTATGTTCGACAGGATGAAAAGCGGTTTCAAGAGCGCGTTGGCGCAGACACTTGCGTCGGCATTGAATCTGTACGCATATTTCCCACGCCTCCAGGAGAGCGTATCCGGCGAACCAGTGACGCCGGCCACCGCGCTGCAGGTTGCCGCAGTGTTCGCATGCGTCAAAGTCCTGGCCGAGGATGTCGGAACTCTCCCTTTGCAGGTATACCGCCGGACAGCGGATGGAAAAGGAAAAGAGCGCGCTGAAGATGACAGCCTTTATAGGCTTCTGCATCTGCAGCCCAATCCGGAAATGTCATCGGTAACGTGGCGCCAGACGATGATGGTCCATCTCGGTCTCTGGAACAGGCATTTCAGTGAAATAGTTCGAGACCCGAAGGGTAAACCTTTGGAGATTTGGCCTATCCCAAACCCGGATTGGGTCACCCTGCATCGAAGGGATGACAAGAAGAAAACCCTTTATTACCGTGTGGCCGTCCCTGGCGGCGGAATTAAGGAACTGGAACTTAGGCAAATGCTGCATGTCCGCGGGCTTTCCATAGACGGCTACATCAGCATTGATGTCCTCAGTGTCGCGCGGGACGTCATTGGACTTGCGCTGGCCTCGCAAAAGTACGCCGCCCGCTATTTTCGCAACGGTGCTGAACCCAGTGCCGTATTGGAATATCCTAACAAGCTGACTGATGAAGCATATAAGCGGCTGCTTGGCAGCTACAAGGAACAAACAACCGGCGAAAATCGCCACGGCATGGTGATTCTTGAGAATGGAGCCAAGTGGATTAAAACATCCAACTCACCTGCTGAATCGCAGCTGACGGAGGCGCGCAAAGAAGCGGTAATCGAAATATGTCGCTATTATTGCATGCCTCCGCACAAGATCGGCGCACTGGAGCGCGCTACAAATAACAATGTGGAACAGCAGGACCTCGACTATTTCAAAAGCACCTTGCGCCCACAGCTGGTCAATATTGAGCAGGAGTTGACCATTCAGCTGGCGGGGGATCTTATAGTGGAATTCCTCATCGCCGGATTGCTTCGCGGTGACCAGGAGACTCGGTATCAGTCATATGCCCTGGGTATACAGAATGGCTTTTTGTCCCCGAACGAAGTTCGTGCCATGGAGAACCTTAACCCGCGGCCAGGCGGGGATGTCTATTACCACCCGGCAAACATGATTATCGATGGAAAGGAGAATGTCAATGCAAGAAATCAGAATTAAAGGGTCGAAAGAGAAGCCTGCATTCAAACAGGTGTTGATCGAAGGCATCAAGATCAGCGAGGATAACGGCATTCTCTCCATCGCCGGATACGCAAATACCAAAGGTCACCCTGACAGGTATGGCGATGTCCCCTCTGTATTCCCTGCCAAGCGGAATTATGTGTATGAACTGGCCAACTACCGCAAAAATCCGGTGCTGCTGCTGGACCATAACCACAACAGCGATCACCTCGCCGGACAGATGGCGGATATCCGGGAAGATGACATTGGACTATTCTTCAAAGCCCATCTTATCGATTCACCCCTGCCGGCTATGCTCCATGCGCGTGCCGCCATAAAGGCCGGTGCGCTGCGAGGGGTCAGCATCGCCGGTACGTTCTACTATGAAAACTCAGATATGCCAAATCAGCTCACGCTGGCCGACATTTACGAGATTTCCCTAGTGACGGTCCCGGCTGACCCGGACGCACTCGCGGGCCCGGTCAGCAAAAATGCCAACAGCCAGTCCAAAACTCGGGAAATTATCGAGGAACTAAAGCGTCTGGATATCACTTTGCGCACGGCTGACGAAATAAAGAAGCTCGCGCGCGAAATCGCCGCCCGCAAGTAGCGGCGAAACTTATGGAGGAACAAATGGAAAACGAAATCACTACTGCCATTGGCGAGCTTCGCAAGACACTGGAGAAGAGGCTCGATGATGCCGTCAGCAAATCGGAGCTGGACGCCAAGCTGGACAAGGTCACCACGGACATCGTGTCCAAGCT
>CAYPTM010000090.1:0-8443 GCA_964413345.1 uncultured Elusimicrobiales bacterium | reverse complement strand
TCCGGGGTTGCACACGGTGCCGCACAGGAACTCGCGGGGGGGGGGGGTGGGTTGCGGGGGGGGTGGCGCGGGCCGTTGGGGGCGCAGCCGAACTTCCAACCCAACAACAAACGCACTGGTGATGACATGAACCCCTTCGTTGGCGGCTACGCAAACGCGCACGACGACCTGGTCCGCTATGTCATGCCGCTCTTCGTGGCCTGCAAGGTCTTTGAAAAGGACCTCGCGAACCGCGCGGATGCCGATACCTTCATCAACGTCTGCATGACACATGACGGCGGATTCGGCTACTACGGGGACAGGCAGTTCGACCCCATATACGGCGCCCTGGCAGGAACCATGCGCTGCCTGCGCAAGGACATGTACGAACTGACCAAGTGCTTCTCCAAGCTGCAGGACTTCGAACCCACGGAAGGGCCGGAATACATATCGAAAACGGCCATGGACGAACTGCTCCACGGCGACGGCGTGCTGGACATCGCCTGGGGCGGACGCAAGCGCCAGACCTACCACGCCCTTCCGGAAAAGCTGGACGTTTCAAAGGAACGCTACGACCTGCGCGGCAAGACCGTTCTTGTCACCGGCGGAGGACGCGGCCTTGGCGCGATGTTCGCAAAGGCAGTCTCCGAGCGGTACCGCAGCAACTTCGTCATCTTCGACATCATTCCCGTAACGGCCAAGACCGCTGAATACGCGGCCATGAGCGCCGACGAGCTGAAAGCCGTGAAGGCCAAGCTCTGGGAAACGATGAAGGCCGACACGACGAAAAAGGCCACCCCGGTAATGCTGGAGAGGGAATACACCCGCATACTCGACTCCATAACCCTCTACAAGAACCTTGAGGCCCTCAAGGCCCTCGGCTCGAAAGTGGACTACCACGTCTGCGACGTGACCGACCGCAAGGCAATGGCCGACACGCTGGCCTCCATCAAGTCGGCGCACGGCAGGCTGGACGGCGTCGTCCATTTCGCCGGCCTCGAACGTTCCAAGCTGGTCAACGAAAAAACCATAGAGGAGTTCTTCAAGATATACGACGTCAAGGCGCAGAGCGCGATGGACCTGCTCTCGTCCGACATAGTCAAGGACAGCGGCTTCTGGCTGTTCATCTCCTCGATAGCCGGCAAGTTCGGCAACCTGGGACAAAGCGACTACGCCGCCGCAAGCGACTATACATCCAAACTGGCGATAAGCCTTACCAACAGCGGAACGCGCGCCATAGCCATAGACATGAGCGCATACGCCGCGGTCGGCATGGGTGCACGCCCGGGAGTGGAAGCCTTCCTCAAGTCTCAGGGGCTGGACTTCATACAGCCGGACGAAGGCATACAGGCCCTCGTGGACGAAATAGTATACGGCGAAGTGCCGGAATATGTCCTCACCTCAACGCTGGACAAGCTGGATTGGGATAAACAGGTCCTCATCGACCATAATCCCGCGCCCGGCAAGGTAAAAGGCAACCGCAAAGGCGGGAACGGAAACGAGGGAGGAGCGGCCGGAGGGGGAGAAGAAACCCCTTCCGGGGAACAGCAGGGACCGGCACGCCCTTTCGTGTCCCAGATGACATCGGACGGCAAGGCCATGCGCGCCGAGAAGGTCTTTTCCCTTGAAAGCGATTACTATCTCAGGGACCACGCCATAAGCGGCACACCCTATGTGCCGGGCGTAATGGGCATAGAGACCTTCATGGAAGCCGCAGCGGCGGCGTCGGGCAAGGCTCCGGCCGGGCTCGAGGACATCCGCTTCATGCTTCCGATAAAACTCCTGCGCAACAAGCCGCAGAAGGTCAAAATAACCGCGGAGAAGGGAAGCTCTGGCAAGCTGGACATGTCCATCGAATCGGACTTCCTCAACCCACAGGGCATCAAGCTTGGCAATCCGCGCAAACATTTCGCCGCGCGGACCGTGGATTCCGCCGATTCCAAGTGGGCCACGGTAGTGAAGCCCAATCTTGGAACGCTGCCCGCCCCAGTGGCCGACAGCGAGCAGATTTACAAGATCTACTTCCACGGCCCAAGCTTCCAGGTGCTTGAATCCGTCCTGGCCATAGACGACCAGAGGGTGCTGGCTGTTTACAAGCGCCCCGCAGTCTACCAGTGGAAGGACGGCGGGAAGCGCGACCTGCTGGCCTATCCCATGCTCATAGAGGCGGCGTTCCAGGCCTGCGGCTACCGCGACCTGCACCGCGATAACGTAATGGCCCTGCCCGACAACGTGGGCAGAGTGCTGGTCTACGACCACGGCGAAGCGCCCGAGAAGCTCTTCATCCTCGGCATATACAAGGGCAAGGACGAGATGGGCAAGAGCATCTACGATGCCTTCGTCTTCGGCACCGACAACAAGCTCTGGATTGAACTTGAAGATTACCGGATGATTCCCCAGTAAGGGATGACTCCATACGCGCTGGAAATAATAAGGCTTGCGGACGGCGTGCCCGGAGAGGGTGTGCTGTCCGCGCGCGAAGCGGAGAAATACCGTTCTTTCAAAGTGGAAAAACGCAGGCGGGACTGGCTGGGCGGTAGGACCGCCCTCAAGCTTGCGGTGATCGGGCACCTTGCGCCGGGAACGCCCGCAGCGGAAATAGAGGCGGTTCCGGACAAGGACGGGCGGCCCATTCTGCACATCAAGGGATTGCCCTCCACGGCGCCGGTTTCGCTGACACACAGCGGCGCTTATGCCGCTGCGGCGGTGGGCCTTGGCGGGACAAAGGCTATCGGGACCGACCTGGAAGTTGTGGAGAAACGCTCCGCTTCCTGGGCGAAGGACTGCTTCACGGACGCCGAGCTCGGCGTCGCCGGCGGAGACGAAGCCGCGCTCACGCTTTTATGGACGCGCAAGGAAGCCGCGCTGAAAGCCCTGGGCCTCGGGCTGTCGGTGGACCTGAAGGAAATAGATTTTTCGTCCGGCGTGCCGAAGTATGCCGGGCATCTGGAAGAGCTGTGGCGGGGTCTTGGCAGCCCCGTTTTGCGCGAAGAAAATCCGGCCGCAGTACCGCCGGGCTACGCCCTCACTGTGGCGTGGATATGAAATCTGAAATGCTACGGAGGAAATGAACATGGATGATTTGATAAAGCAGGACTCTGCCGCCTCTCCCGACGGGAACTCAAAAGGAAAGGGTAAACAGAAGAAAGTGCGCGAAGTGCCGGAAAACCTCCGCAAGTTCCGGGAAATATACGCCAAGGCGATGGAAGGGGCGGGCCCCGAGCGCGCGGCCGCGCAGAAAGCCAAGGGGAAACTGCTGGCGCGCGAAAGAATACAGTATCTGCTTGACGAGAACTCCTTCACGGAAATAGGCTCCATGCTGGAGACGCACTGCACGGATTTCGGCCTAAAGGACAAGCACATCAAGGGCGACGGCGTCATAACCGGTTTCGGCAAAATCAACGGGCGCGACGTGGCGGTTTTCGCGCAGGACTTCACCCAGATAGGCGGCTCGCTCGGCTCCGACCACGCACGCAAAATAGCCAACCTCATGGATATGGCAATTGAGGCGCGCTTCCCCGTCATAGGCCTGCTGGACTCGGGCGGCGCCCGCATACAGGAAGGCGTGGAATCCCTCGACGGCTACGGCCAGATATTCTACCGCAACGTCAAGGCTTCCGGGGTGATACCGCAGATTTCCATCATACTCGGCCCCTGCGCCGGCGGAGCAGTCTATTCGCCCGCGCTGACGGACTTCATATTCATGGTGGAAGGAATCAGTCACATGTTCGTCACCGGCCCGGAAGTGGTCAAATCGGCCACAGGCGAGCAGGTGGACTCGGACACCCTGGGCGGCAGCCAGCCGCACAGCAGCAAAAGCGGCGTATGCCATTTCGTGGCCAAGAGCGAACCCGACTGTTTCCGCCAGGTCAGGGAGCTGCTGAGCTTCCTCCCGCAGAGCCGCTTTGAGCGCCCTCCCCAGGGCGACAGCACCGACCCGATAAACCGCCGCGTACCGCTGATGGAAAAAATCTGCGAGATACACCCCCGCAAGCCTTTCCGCGTAAACCACGTCATATGGTGGCTGGCGGACGAGCACAAGTTCCAGGAGGTGCACCAGAATTTCGCCAAGAACGTGGTGGTGGGCTTCATGCGCCTGGGTGGAGAGGTGATCGGCGTCGTGGCCAACAACCCGGCCCATATGGGCGGCGCGCTTGACCTGCACGCCAGCGACAAGGCGGCCCGCTTCGTGCGCCTTCTTAACGCTTACAATATACCCATACTCACGCTGGTGGACATAGGCGGCTATCTGCCCGGCGTGGAACAGGAGCACAGCGGCATCATACGCCACGGCGCGAAGCTGCTTTACGCCTACGCGGAAGCGACAGTGCCGAAGGTTACCCTCGTGCTCAGAAAGGCCTACGGCGGCGCTTACATTGCCATGAGCTCCAAGTACCTGAGAGGCGACTTCAACTTCGCCCTTCCCAGCGCGGAGATAGCTGTCATGGGCCCGCGCGGAGCAGTGGAAATACTCTACTCCCGCGCCATCAAGGAAGCTCCTGAGGCCGAGCGCGAGGCGATGAAAGAAAAACTCTCAAAGGAGTACGCGGACAAATTCGCCTCGCCTTACCAGACGGCCGGCACCGGCTCCATAGACGAAGTCATAGAGCCCTGCGAGTCCCGCTACCGCCTGATACAGGCCTTCCGCCTGCTGCGCAACAAACGCCAGCCCGGGCAGTCAGTCCCGACCGGCAACATACCGCTGTAAACAAGCGACAAATTGAAAAGGCCCCCGGACATATTCCGGGGGCCTTTTTTTGCCTTAAAACCAGCTACAGGAACAAAGCCGCCAGCATAAGCAGACACAGACCAAGCTGCGCGAATGATATCGCATTCAGACAGCTGCCGGCCCCTCCGCGTACGCCCAGCATGCCCTCGTATTCCGCCGCGCCGCGCGTGGAAGCGATAAGCCCAGTAAGCTGTCCGCTGGAAAAGAAAGGCCGGAGAGTCGGCTCCGCGCCGGCGTTGCAGCCGATGACAGCCTTTTTGTCCAGCTTGTCCGTGGCGTAAGCTATCCACGGCGGAAAACTCTGGAACCCCGCCCCGATTTGGGCGACAAGCGCCACATCGCGCAGGCTGTAAACACCCGACAGGGCGGGTATGTTGTCCAGCGGAGTTCCGGCACTGTCCCGAGCAAAAACGGATTTGATGGAAAGCCCCATTCCGGTAACAACGGCGACCTCCCCGGGGTTCCACCCCAGATAAGCATAATCCCGGCCGTAAACGGCATTTTCAAGCGCCGCGGCCTCGGTCAGCACATCCTGGGCCGAGCCTATGGCTATGTAATTAAGCGTCACCCCTATCACACGCAGTTTTTTGCGGAAGGCGTGGCGGCATAAAGCCACGGCCAGCGGTTTTAGTTCGGGATTGAAAGCGGGGGGAATATCCAGAGAAATCAGAATCGGCGCGCCATTTGGAAGAGAATCCACGGCGTAATGGAATTCCTTGACCCCGTGGGAAGGCGCCAGCGTGGGAAGAGGCAAAGGCAGCAGAATGGGCAGCAGCATGACCGCCGCGGTAGCGAGGTAAAGCAGCCGTTCCTTCTTTCTGTTTCTTTTAACTTCCATTGTCAGTTATCCGGACAGGTTTATATCGGGCGGGAAGTAATAAAAAAGGCGGGGCGGATAATCCGCCCCGCCAAATTCACTTCAGGTTAATGCGCATTCTCCTGCGCGTTCTTGACGCCCTTGTGAACGAATACGGCCACAACCGCTATGACCACCACAAGCATGACTATGCTCGCATATGAGTATTTCGGGGTGCCGTAGGTGTACAGGTCAAAGAACCGCCCGTACAGCAGGGAGAAACGGCCCATGACCGTAGTGCCGAAGGAAGCGCCCATGTAGACCATCAGGAAGTATATGCCCACGCGGGAAATCTTCTTGATGACGCCCTTGTGTTCCACCGAGAAGAAGAAGTAGAACAGCGTGCTTATGACGCCTACCGCCAGCAGGAGGCCCGATATCGCGACGCCCCAGTTCCAGTCCACCGCGCCGGTTGAGGCAAGGCGGAACAACGGCTGTATGGTGCCTTCCACCTGCTTGAGGAAGCTGGTGGTGACGGTGGCCGGAATGGCCAGACCGGAAGCATAACCCATGATGAGCGCGAAGCCGTAGCGGCTCATCCACGAGTGCTTGGGGTGCAGGCGGGTCACAAGCAGCAGGCCCAGTATGCTGGGTATTACGGGGAAGAAGTCACCCACGGAGATAGGCAGGACGACCTTGGCCCACCATACATTGAATATGGTGAAGGCCAGGGAGTAGCCTACCGACACTCCGAGGTAAAGATGCTCCGCCACCTTGAACAGCGGATTATCCTCATACAAAAAACTGAGGATGAACAGCGTCAGGCCCGAGGCAATCCACGCGCCCAGAATCATCATTGTTTCGTTCATCTGTCAGGCTCCTTTAGAGAAACTTGAGGGCGATAACTATGCCGTTGCCCAGGAGAATAAGCCCAAGGATGAGCATATGGCCCATGCCTATGGCGTCCATACCGGCGGTGGCCGTATCCGGATGGTTGATTAGAACTTCGTATTCGGCCGCGCCCTTCATCGCTCCGATAAGGCCCACGAGCTGGCCGGTCTGCAGATAAGGGCGAAGGGTGGTTTCATTTACCGCCGTGGAACCGGTGCCTATCTTGAAACCGAACTTGTCGGAACCATAGGCTATCCATTCCTCGATACCGGGGGTGCCGGCGCCGAACTCCATCATGAAGGCCATGTCCTTGAGTGACTTGATGCCCTTCATGACTTCCATGCTGCGGAGGTCGTTACCGCGCTGGTCCTTGGCGTAGATGCCGTAGATATCGGTTCCCATCTGGGTTATGACGGCGGAAGGCTGCGGCTGCCAGCCCATGAACACATAGTCCTTTCCGTAGACCTTGCCGGCCTCCTTGGCCGTCTTGGTCAGGATCTCGTCCGCGAGGCCCGTGCCGGGAACCCAGAGGTTCATGCCTATCACGCGCAGATTGCGCTTGAAGGCGTGCCGGCAAAAGGCCATGGCCATCGGATAAAGTTCAGGCTTGGAACCGGGGTCGAAGTCGAACGATATGATTACCGGCTGACCTTCCGGAATGGATTCCACCATATCATAAATACCCTTCACCGCCGGTGTGGGGGACAGCTTCTGGAGGTTGAGCGGCTTTATGATGGGGAACATGACGACGAACACAACCAGGACGAAGATTATCCTTCTGTCCAGTTTTGAAAGCTTTTCAAGGAATCGTTTCATCTGTGGTCTCCCTTAGTCCTTGCCGCCGAGATACTGGCGTTCTATGCCGACGATGATCTTGATGGACATCGCTACGGCGCCCAAAGCGATACCGATCATGATGCCGCGGCGGGCGCTGACGACGGGCACGCCCATTATCCACTCGACAACCTGCGATATGGTGACATTCGCGAAGGCGAACAGCTTGTCGAACACCATCTGCCCGATGGGCACGCGTCCGGCCAGCAGGATGAACGCCGACAGGAAGAGTACGAAGGCTTCCAGCGTCTTGATGCGGAAGGCGCGGAAGGAGCAGGACACGATGAAGAAGGCTATCATGGCGAACATCGTGGACTGGAGGGGGGAGAGGAAGAACGAATACATCCAGCCGAAGCTGGTCATGGCGCCCTCCGGGGTTACCTGGCTGGCCATGCTGAAGATGCCGGGCACAAGGCCGATAAGGAACCCAATGAACATTATCACGCTGTAGCCCCAGCCGTCGGCTTTGCGGCGGATGCGGCCCATGTGCGGAATGAACAGGCTTATGATTCCCAGCAGCAGGGCGAAACCGCCAATGATGAGCACGGCCTTGCTGAGCGACTCGAGATAGCTGTTCGAGACGGGGTGCGGCACATAGTACTGAAATATCGTGGCTATGCCAACCACGAGACATATCAGCATTGGAACTTGTCTTTTCAGAAATGTCATAGTTTTCCTGTTCAGTAAGACGTAAACGGATTAAGGACGACGCGCAGCAGGCCGTCGTACCCCTTGAGCGTGGCCAGCGTGGCCAGCGCGAGGCAGACTACTATGGCCAGCATGACGAAGGCCTTGCCCACGTCCTGTCCGCGCAGCGTGCCGACCAGAACTGGGTCCTTGGACAGATAAGCCCCGGCCGCGTAAAGTTCTTCACCGATGAGCGTGTAGTCGCAGGTGGTGAAGAAGAAAGGCAGCTGGTGCTCGGCGTCCGTGCCCGCTATCTGTATGGCGCCTGTGCTGGAGCCGACTTCGGTCAGCAGTATGGACTCGGCGTAGTAATAACCCATGTAGAAGCAGGCGGCGGGTTTTTCGCGTGTCATCATGCCGTCGACAGCCGCCGTGTAGGCGAACTGGTCGCTGGTCAGGAAGAAGTTTATGTCCTCGCGGTAGGAGTCCGGCCTGCCGGCCTCGGTGTAGGACTGCTTCACGATTTCCTGGCAGACGCTCATGGTAAGAGGGTCGGTGTGCGGCACCTTGATGGTGGTGTCGTACTG
>CAYPTM010000089.1:0-8475 GCA_964413345.1 uncultured Elusimicrobiales bacterium | reverse complement strand
CACGGAGGAGGTGTCCGCGCCCTTAAGCTCCTCCATCCAGTCCAGTATGGAGGAAAGCTGCTTCTGGTAAAGAGCGCACTCCTCTCCGGTAAGCTCCAGCCGGGCGAGGCCGGCTATTTTTTCAACTTCCGCTCTGGTAACTGCCATCGCTGAACCCTCCCTCTATAAAAGCTCTATCGGCGCCGCGCTGAGCATGAACGTCTGGCGCGCGCCCTGGTCGAAAACTATGGTTATCTTGGTCTGCTCGCCGGATCCGGTCTGCGAGACCACCTTGCCCGTGCCATACACGGCGTGGCGCACCTTGCGCCCCGACAGGCTGCGGCTGGCCGGGATAATCTTTGGAGTGTCCGGCGCGACCAAATCCACGTGTTCGTCGCCGCGCTCCTCCTGCCTGCCGCCGTAAGGCTTGAAGCCGGTGTAGTAATTCGCGGCGCTCATCAGCTTGCTTTCAAAAAGGAAGCGGGAAGGCAGGTTGGCCTCCAGCTTCCCGTAAATGCGCCGGGTGGCCGCGTGAGTAAGATAAAGCTTGTCCTTGGCGCGCGTCATGCCGACGTAGCAGAGGCGGCGTTCCTCTTCCAGTTCTTCCTCGGGCGCATTGCCTCCGCCCACGGGGAACAGGCCGTCCTCGAGGCCGGTAAGGAACACCACCGGAAATTCAAGGCCCTTGGCCAGATGAACGGTCATCAGCGTCACGGCGGGAGTGTCCTCCGAAGCCGCGTCCGCGCTGGTGGTGAGGGCCACCTCCTGCAGATAGCCGGAAAGGGAAGGCTCCGCGCTGTTTCGGGCCGCGCGCTCCTGGTATTCCTTAACGGAGTTCAGCAGTTCGCGCAGGTTGCCCACGCGGTCCTTCACTTCGCCATCGTGCGGGTTTTTCTCCAGCTCTTCCTCCATCATCTTCCAGTAGCCGGAGACGATGAGGACCTTTTCCATCATGAGAGCGGGCTCCGTGGCCGGAGCCTCTTTGCGCAATTCGTCGAAGGTGCGGCAGAAAGTGTCCACGGCCTTGCGGGCCGCGGCGGTAAGACCATCCACAAAAGCCTGCGACAGAAGGGCTTCATGCAGGGAGAGCCCCTTTTCGCGCGCATAGGCCTCAAGCTTGTCCTGCGTGGCCTTGCTGATGCCGCGCGCCGGCACGTTAAGTATGCGGGCAAGGCTTACCGTGTCCGCCGGATTGACCAGAACGCGGGCGAAAGCCAAAGCGTCGCGCACTTCCTTGCGGTCGAAGAAACGTATGCTGCCGAAAATGCGGTAGGGAATTCTGTAGCCGGCGAAAGCGCCTTCAAAAAGGCGGCTCTGCGCGTTGGTGCGGTAGAAAACCGCCATCTCCCTGAGGCTGTGCCCCTCCTCCACAAGGCGGCTTACCTCGCGCGCCACGCCCTTGGCCTCGTCAATGTCGGAGGGAAGCTCCAGGACGGAAACCGGGTCGCCGTGGGAACGGGCGGTATAAAGCGTCTTGGGCTTGCGCTGCTTGTTGTTGCGTATTACATTATCGGCGGCCGAAAGTATGTTGGCGGTGGAGCGATAGTTCTGCTCCAGAGCGATAACTCGGGCGTCAGGGAAATCAGTCTCAAAATCGAGGATATTGCGTATGTCCGCGCCACGCCAGGAGTAAATGGACTGGTCAGGGTCGCCCACCACGCAGAGATTGCGGTGCTTGGCGGACAGCGTCTTGGTCATGATGTACTGCGTGCGGTTTGTGTCCTGATATTCGTCCACCAGAACGTGCAGGAAATATTCCTGATAGTACTCGCGCAGGGCGTCGTTGGTCCGCAGCAGGGTGGCGGTCTTTAGCAGAAGGTCGCCGAAGTCGAGGGCGCCCGCGCGGTTAAGCTCGGCCTGATAGAGCCTGTATATTTCAGCCGCGTCCAGGCGCAGGGGATTCTGGGATGCCTGCGCGTGTATGTGGTAGGACTCCCAGTCCAGCAGGTCGTCCTTGGCGCGCGAAATCAGGTTGACGTACATGGCGGCCTTGCCCTTCTCGTCCGAACGGTTGAGTCCCTCCAGAATCTTCCCTATGGTCTTCTTCTGGTCGTCGTCGTCGTAAATCAGAAAATCGTTCTTGAGGCCGACCGCCGATGCGTGCTGCCTTAGCAGCCGGGAGCCGAAAGAATGGAAGGTGTGCATCCAGACGCGGTTGCCCTGCCCGGGCAGAAGAGCCTCTATGCGCTGGCGCATTTCAGCCGCGGCCTTGTTGGTGAAGGTGACCGCCAGTATGCGCCCCGGAGGGACGCCGTTGAGTATGAGACGCGCTATCCTCGTGGTAAGGGTTTTGGTCTTGCCGGTTCCCGCGCCGGCGATGATAAGGACGGGGCCGGAACCGGCCTCCGCCGCCTCGCGCTGGCGGGGATTGAGTGACGCTAAAAGATCCGGCTTGGAGCCGTGCGGCTGCTGCTCCGGCAATACAAAATCCATATGTTACCTTTATTGGGCTTAGGAAATTAAACGCGCGTAAGAAGGGCCAGGGCTTCCACATGCTCGGTGTGAGGGAACAGGTCGAACCCTTCCAACAGGTCTATTTTATAACTTTGGGAAAATGCCTGCAATTCTCTCGCCAGAGACTTGGGATTGCAGGACACGTAAATTATGCGCGGCGGAGCCGCTTTTATGACCGCGGACAGCGCTTTGGGATGGAGTCCGGCGCGGGGAGGGTCCAGCAGGACGAGGGAGGAGGACATATCCGGGGCGGACTGGAGATAGTTTTCCACCGCGGCGCAAATGAACTCCACGCCTTCCACCCCGTTGATGGTGGCGTTTACCTTTCCGTCAGCAACGGCCTCGGCGACCGACTCCACGCTGACGCATTTTTTCGCGGCGTGCCCGCACGCGAACGAAAACCCGCCCGAACCGCCGTACAAATCATACAGCACCGCCGGGGAGAACTGTTCGACCAGCTCAGCCACGCGGGAATAGAGCAGGGCGGTGGCAAGCGTATTGGTCTGGAAAAAGGATTTATGTGATATGCGGAAGCGTATGTCCTTGCAGACAGAGGGGGTCTTTACGCAAAGACGCTCCTCTATGCAGCCCTCTCCGCTGAGGATGAAAAGCTCGTCCGTAATGGTGGCATCCGAAAGCTGTTTATTGACTGCATGCAGAACGGTGGCGCCGGGCCACACGCTTTCGACAGACTCAAGAAAATCATCTTCCTCGAAAGAACACTCCGCGGTGAACAGAACGGCCATCTTGCGACCGGTGTTCTTCCCCTCCCGCAGCAGCAGATGCCGCAGTACGCCGGAATGTTTCCTCAAGTCATAATAAGGAAGGCCTTCCTCGGCAGCCCAGCCCCGGATTTCGGCCAGAAGCGGCCCCACGGCGGGAGACATGAGGAAGCATTCCTTGAGGTCTATGGCCTTGTCCCAGCGGCCTTTCATCTTGAGGCCGAAACGGTTTTCAAATTCCAGCGACGGGGGAGGCCCCTCCAGCTTGCGGGCGACCTGATGGGAAAAGCTGAACTCCATCTTGTTGCGGTAATACTGAATCTGCGGCGAGGGAGTGACTTTTACGGGAGGAACGCCGGGGAAAAGAGCGGAGAGAAAGGCCTCTTTGGCGGCGAGCTGCTCCGCGTAGGGCCTGTCCTGCGTGGCACAGCCCCCGCAAGCGCCGAAATGTCCGCAAAAGGGGAGCTGTGCCGGTTCCATAGGCTAGACGTTAAACCGGAAGAGACAGATATCGCCGTCCTTGACGACGTATTCCTTGCCTTCGGAGCGGATAAGGCCTTTTTCGCGGAGGGCCTTCTCGCTGCCGTACTTTTCAAGGTCGTCGAAGGCGTACACCTCGGCCCGGATGAAGCCGCGCTCGAAGTCGGAGTGAATCTTGCCGGCGGCCTGCGGTGCGGTCATGCCGCGCGTGATTATCCAGGAGCGCACCTCCACCTCAGGTCCGGCGGTGAAGTAGGATATCTGGTTCAGAAGATGCTGGGACTCGCGTATTACCTTCTCCAGACCGGTGTAGTCGCTTCCTATATCCTTAAGAAAAGCGGCCTTTTCCACGGGCGAGAAATCCGCGATGTCGGCTTCAAATTTTACGCAAAGCTCTATAAAACCCGCGCCGCGCTCCTTGGCGAGCGCCGCGAGCTTTTCAGAGGCGGGCTTGTTCGGCTTCTCAGAGTTATTGCCGACGTACATCATCGGCTTGGAGGTAAGGAGCTGGAACTCCCGCGTCTCCTCCTTGGGAAGGCCGAGGGAGGACACGGGCTTGCCGTCCGCGAGCGCCGCTTTCATTTTTTCCAGAAGGGCGAGCTTTTCCTTGGCGGCCTTGTCGCCGCTGCGGGCCGTACCGCCGAGACGGTCCACCAGCTTTTCGACCACTTCCAGGTCGGCCAGCATAAGTTCGGTTTCGATGATGTCCACGTCGCGCTCGGGGTCCACTCCGCCCATGACGTGGATGATATTGTCGTCCTCGAAAAGACGGACAACGTGGATGACGGCGTCCACTTCGCGGATGTTGGCGAGGAACTTGTTGCCAAGTCCCTCTCCCTTGCTCGCGCCCTTGACCAGGCCGGCGATATCCACGAAACGTATGGAAGAGGGTGTCTTCTTTGGCGGCTTGAATATGTCGAAAAGGCGGTCCAGCCGCTTGTCCGGCACGGGAACCACGCCTACGTTCGGATCGATGGTGGTAAAGGGATAGTTTGAAGACTGGGCGCCAGCGTTGGTGAGCGCGTTGAAGAGGGAAGATTTGCCTACGTTCGGTAATCCTATTATGCCTATTTCCATACCCGCCCTGCGGAATGATGGCTTTAAAAGCCAGAAAATGAAAAGCCTCTTTTTATCCGGCCCGTACGGGATTTGAACCCGTGATCTCTGCCTTGAGAGGGCAGCGTCCTAGGCCGCTAGACGAACGGGCCAGATAAAAAGAGGCTTGTTGCTACCCGTATAGTATACCAAAATCCCGCGCACAGGGGAAGCCGCGCCGCTTCCGTCACCCGCCAGCCCCTTCCCTCCGACGGCAACACCCCCTCAGGCATACAAAACCAGCACCCACCCCTAAACACGTCACCTGACCCCGATTTTCCCCCGCCAACAGCCATAAAAATGTCCTGAAAACAGTCGAATCCAGCCCATATTCTGAAAACGTGCCACGATTTAAGTGTGCACTTTTGTGTGCACTTTTTGCTGCCGGCAGCCTCAAATACGTTCCCAAACCGGCCCCGTCACTGCGCTTCGTATATATGCAATAGAACGTTATTCCTGCATATCCGGGAGGCCCCAGAAATGAGCGAAACAGGGTATTTTGAAAACAGAGTGGAGCTGTTCCGTCTCCAGCAGTCAAAGGATGGGAAAAAGGTTTTTTACTCGTTTTCAGGCATTTTCGCCAAATTACCGGAGTTTCTGTCCACAAGACCGGAAATAAGGGTACCGAAGAGAGATATTCTTCCTGAACTGAGTGACATAGGGATGGAGACAGACGATGCGCTGTCCAACGGGATAGCGAGCAAACGCTGGAGCGGCATAATCACGCTTGAATGGCAAGGCGCGGAACTGACCATCCAGTCCGTCATGCACTATTTATCCGGCAGCAACCACCCTGCCTATATCATTGCGGCAGAGTCTATATCGGCAGCAAACAGTCTTTATCAGGAAATACACCGTTATCTGATTGCCAAAAGGAAAGCGAGGAAACATGGCACTATCCATACGGCAGGACACGGCGAGATACTGGCACCCGAAGTAAACTGGGCCGAAGTCTTCCTCCCCGATGGCATGGCCGAGGACATACGGAACTCGGCAGACAGCTTTTTTGCAGGCAAGGAAAAGTACACAGCGCTCAAGCTGCCATACAAAAGAGGATTCCTCTTCTCTGGCCCCCCGGGTTGTGGGAAAACAATGGCCATAAAAGCGCTCGTACACTCAATGAATGCCTATTGTATCAGCTATGGGGGTATGAGAGCCGCAAGAGCGGATGCCAGCGAGTTTGAGTTTACCTTTGCCGAAGCCAGGGAGATGGCTCCATCCATAGTGATACTGGAGGATCTGGACAAAATCGGGAGTCGTGTCCCGCTTTCCACTATTCTGAACGTCATGGATGGACTTGAGACGATCAAGGGTGTCCTTGTGATCGCGACAACCAATGAGCCGGACAAGATCGATCCGGCCCTGCTGCTGCGACCCAGCAGGTTCGACCGCGTATGGACATTCCCGCTCCCGGATATCAGTCAGCGGAGGAAATTTCTTCGCAGCCGTTGCCCCTCTTCCATTCCGGATAAAACAATAGATATCGTCGCGGAGAAATCCGAGGGGTTTTCAATGGCTTATGTTCAGGAAATCATAGCAACCGCCCTTACCCTGTCCAGCGGCAACAACTGGAACATATCCCCTGACATGCTTGTTCATGGAGTCGGTATTCTTCGCAAACAGATTCGTGAAGCCAAACGCGTTCAGCCGGCTGTTTCGGAACAGAGGCAACTGGGGTTTCAAAAGCAGTAGCCGCCTGTCGCCATACGCCTCCATTCACGTATTTAACTGTTGTAGAGGACTTCCACAAAGGAGACCTTTTTCATGAAAATGATGACCGCAAAACTTACGAAAGCATTTATACGACAAGGCGACACAGATGGCAAACCTGCCGACAAAGTAATGGTGCTGGCCCACTACTTTGCAGGGTCATGGGACTGGTGGGCAACAGAATACGACCCGAAAGAGAAAGTCTTTTTCGGGCTGGTAAGAGGTTTCGAAACTGAATTCGGCAACTTTTCCCTTTCGGAACTGGAAGAAAACAGCTGCGAAAGGAAGCCGCTTGGCGGCATAGAGAGGGATCTCTACTGGACCCCAAAACCGCTTTCCGAAATCATGGAGAAAGCCGGCATGGAGGAGAAGCGGGCATGAAAAGGAATAGAAAAACCGGCATATGCGTGTCCTTTCGTCTCAGCGATAAAGAGACTGAACTGCTCGAACGACTTGGACGGGCGGCAACCATGGCCAATGGCAAAATACTGACGCCAAGGGAAGTTCTTGGCACACTGCTAAGAATGTCTCTGGAACTAGGCAGACAGCTGGAAAAGGAAGCGACAGAAAAGGAGGCCGGGATACTGCTGGATCGCAATAAATCGCCTGATGGGAATGGATAAACGGATACCCTACTTGCGGGTGGAAAGATGAGTGCTGAGCGTAGATACTATCTGGATGATAACAGCCCTGTCTTTTTCCGACAGGGCAGAAATAGCAGCGGAAATGGAAGACACCTGGACATTAAATGCATCGGGCCTTGCGGAAGACGGGAAAAGGTCCCGCACATCCACATCCAGAGCTTTTGCCACCCCTACAAGGGTTTTGATACTGGGAACAGCCACGCCCCGCTCAATCTGGCCGAAAAATGATTCATCTATACCAGCTACTTCCGATATTTCAGCCTGAGTTTTGGAGCGGGCAATACGCGCGGCTCTTATATGCTCCCCGATCTGACGATAAATCGTATCCATATAACCTCCATAGTGTAACCAAAGGACACACTTTTTATAAGCGCCCATAAACACTGTTGACAGGTTTTATGGATATTGTTAGGATTTCTTCCGGGGTCCACCAAAATAATATTTCAGGAAAAATCATGACAAAACAAAAAGCATGTGTATGGACAATCTGCGCCGCCACATCCATTTTGCTGTCGGGATGCGCCGGGACACTTGAGGTTGCTGAACACCAGCGGGGCTTTGCCAGATTCATTTCAGGCGTTGGCCAGACATGTCTCATTGTTGATCTCGTTTTCAAGGACAGGAAAGGCACGATACTTCCAGCGGAAATCCCGGTCCGCCGTTGCGATGCCGGCAACAATACGGACAAGAGCCCGTATGTCGCCAGATCTGAAAACGGAGCAAGAATCACATACGTTCCGGCGTCGTCAAGCACAGATAACGAAGGATTCCGGAGTTCCGAGCAAAAGAGCCACTGTCGGCTAACAGGCACAACCGGAAATCAACTTTGCCCGAACATGTCAAGCCCCGTCAACTTTTCAATATGTTTGGCGGATGGCTGGCAAACAACACTGGAACAAACCGGACAAGCCTATGAAATAAGTCCAGCCAAAGTGAATTTCACATGGAACTGTGAAGGCCTGTCAGAGACCTGCCAGCTACTCAGAAACGGGCAGGCGTTGTCCGGAAATGAACTTGTCTTCTCATTAAAGCAACATGTTGATCCGATAAAAACCGCATTCCTCTCAAAAGGTATCAGTCTGGATAAAATACAAGCATGGCAAACCGCAGGATTCAGTGCTGATACGGCAGGCGAATGGGCCAAGCTAGGCATCTCCCCGGCAGATGCAGCCGAGTGGCTGAAGCGCGGTTGGAAAATCCAGTCCGCACAGAAATGGATAGCAGCAGACGCCACTATCAAGGATGCTATGGTTTGGAGAGCCGCAGGTTTTAAGGCTGAAGAATTCACGGAGTGGTCCCGTATTTCCAGATGGCCCAGAATTCCGGTAGAAGAAGCACTGGCATGGAAGAAAAACGGATTTTCTCCGGATCAGGCTGAGAACTCTATAAAT
>CAYPTM010000088.1:0-8512 GCA_964413345.1 uncultured Elusimicrobiales bacterium | reverse complement strand
CTGGACGCGCCCTCCCCCTGTTCGGCTCAGGCGGTGTCCGCCTCGAATCCGAACATGTTTGCAGCCTTTAATGTCCTGTCTGCGGCCGGAACCGTTCCTCTTTATGGAGACAAGGACGCCGTTTTCATGCATTTCGGCAGCGGCGGCAGCGAAGCGACGCTGGTCGTCCTGGCCCTTCTCAATCCCGCGCGCTGCTCCGTGGTCGGCATGGCGGTCAACATACCCGCCCAGGCCACCGAGATGCCTTCCCTCACCACAACGGACAACTATAACGCCCCGGCTTTCGCCGCCGAGAAGAAATTCCTTGAAGGCGTTAGAAAGGACTATGGCTATTTCAGCGCGGAAGACCTCGCCGCCAATCCTTCCGACCCCCGCTTCGCCTACGTCTTCTGGAAAAAGGATAATCCCGAAATGGAAGGCAGGCTGAAGCTGCGCCGCTTCAAGGGAGATACCGCTTTCAAGGCCACTGTGCAGTCTTCGGTGACGCGCGGCTCCATCACCTATTCCGCCTATTTCAAGGCCGGGGTCGTCGCTTATGACAAGACCGCCGGCTCCCATTACGTTCTTTTCCATCCCGAAGACGCCGCCTCCTGGCCGTCGGTCCTTGCCCTCGGCGGGAAGTATCTTTTCATAGGCACGCATGGAGAGGGCGTTTACGCCGTCAATCTGAAGACCTTCACTCTCGGCAGCGTGGAAGTGCCGGAAGATTACATGACCGTGGACGCTCTCTCGGTCAAGGGCGGCAGGCTTATAGTCAACAAGAAATTCAAGGCTCCCCTGCCTTCCTTCTGACCGCGGTTCCATGAATCCCCAGAATACTTTCACATACAAGATGCTTGCCAAGGCCGTGGAGGAAAATGACGCCGCCGGCCTTGGCAGGCTGCTCGCCGCGCGCACCGACCCGGCCACCCTGGGCGCGGTGCTCATACACGCGGTGCGCAAGCGCAACGGGGAATTCGCGCGGCTTCTGCTGGATGCGGGAGCTGACGTCAATTACCGCGACCATGACGGCATGAGCGCGCTGATGTTTTCATCCGCCAACGGACATATGGAACTGGTCACGTTTCTGGTTGAACGCGGCGCTGACGTCACCCTGCGCAGCCGGGACGGCATAACCACCTGGAAGTACGCGGAGAGCAACGGCAACGACGAAGTGGCCGCCTATCTCAAATCCAAGGGCGCGTAAGGCCGCCCCAGTCCACTCATCTGATATCGCGAGGTTCGGAATGAAAAACAGGGTTTCACTTCTGCTGCTTTTCTCGATGCTCGTCGTTTTATGCTTCCGCGCTTCCGCGCAAAACCTCTCTAAGGACGTCGCTCCCGCCGTGCCGGATACGGAGGTCACGGTCCCGGGTGATGACGGACAGAATGAATCCTTTTCCGCGGCCGGTGAACTCCGGCCTTTTTCGGCTGTAATAAGCGTTAACTGGAAACTGTGGTCCGGGGGACGGGACAGTATATCAAGGGACGACCTTATAGCTTTGTTCGTTGACCCTGCCATAAAGGGTGAGGATGCCGCGGCTCTTGCCGCGCTCGTGCGCCATCTGCGCCATAACGGGGGCGAGCCTGTTTCCCTGTTATCCGTATCCGGTATAACCGATAAAAACACGCTTTCTTTCTATTCCGAATCCGCGGCCAAGCTAAAAAGCGTCAAGCGGGTTCTGTTCGCTTCAGGCAGGCCGGATTTCAGCAAACTGCGGCAAGGGCCGGCAACGGACTGTTATTTTTTTTCGGGCACGGGCTGGATTGCAAAGTTCCGGCCGGAGGTGATAACCGGGGCCATAAAGGAAATACCGGGCAAGGGTTTCAGGGTTGTTTTCCCTGACGGGGAGGAGGCGCTTGTTTCCCCGCCCACCGACGCGGAGATGGCTTACAACGATTCCCCGTCCACTCTCGGCGACGGTATCTGGATGCCGGTTCTTCTCAAGGCGGAGGGCGTTATCGAAGGCCGCCGTAACGCCAGGCGCGCGGAAATAGCGGACCCCTCGCTCCGCGTGGATGTCGGCGGAGGTCCTGCCGCCATAGTGAAACGCTGGACTGGCAACGGTTTTTCCGGTTTCAATCTCGGCGGGGCGTCACGGAAAGCGGTGCGGGCCGCGTTAGTCCGCATGCAGGGGCGCGGTCTTATGGCGGAGGCTTTGTCCTATAAGCATCCGGACGGGAAATTGATTGGGAACCACTGCTACGCCATACTGGCTTTTGACGCTGAAACGGATATTCTGACCGTATGGAATCCATGGGGCAACGATTTTACCCCCAAGGGCCCTTCCGGTCCGGAGTTCGGTTTCGAGCGCAGGGGGGGAGTGTTCAAAATCTCGCTGGATGATTTCATGAAGCTGTTCCGTTATCTTGCCATAGAGAAACCCTGACTCCGGATGAAAAGAATACTGCTGCTTTCTCTTTTGCTTCTTCCCGCATCCTCTTTCGCGGCGGAGGCCGTGCTCCATACTTCAGACGGATGGACCCTGTCGGCAGACTATAAGATTCCTGCCGCCGGAAAGGCCTGCGTGATACTGGCGCACGGCCTCGGCTCCTCAAGGGCGGAGTGGGGAGTCCTCTCTCCGGCTCTTGAGAAAAAGGGCATGGGCTGGCTCGCTTTTGACATGCGCGGGCACGGGTCAAGCAAGCTGCTCAATGGAAAGGAGCTGGGCTATGAGGCGTTTTCTGAAAAAGACTGGAATGCCGCGTTCCTGGACTTCGAGGCCGCCTTTTCTTTTTTGAAGTCAACCGGCTGTGCCTCGGTGGCTTTTGCCGGAGCAAGCATGGGGGCTAACCTTGGCATAAAAGCGGCCGCCCGCGGAAAGGACAAGCCGTCCGCGCTTGTCCTGCTTTCCCCCGGTCTGGATTATCACGGTGTGAAGGCGATGGCGGATTTCATCGCCCTGCCGGAAAAACTGCATATTCTCATGGTGGCTTCCGAAGGGGATACCTATTCCTTCAGCAGCATATTTGCCCTTCATGAGCGCCTTGCCGTCAGGCCGGAGCAGCCCCTGCTTCTAGCCGCTTCCTCCGGACACGGCGTTCAAATGCTGGACGGGGCTTTGCCGGGTGGGCCGGAACTTGCGTCGAGAATAGTTGACTGGCTGGCGCAGAATTCCGCGCTTCCGGCCGCCGTCAAGCGCAAAAAACGATAGGGTTTGTTATGGAACTGGAAGGAATGCTGTACGAGGAGCAGTCGTTCTCGGATATGGACTGCCGTTCACGTGACCTGCGCGGCAGGGAATTCCTGTCCTGTGCCTTCAAAAACTGCGATTTCACCGGGGCCGATTTAAGCGCTTCCTCTTTCGCGGAGTGCTCATTCACCGGCTGCAATCTGTCCGGTACGAAAGTGTCCGGGGGGCGCTTTCGGGAGGCGGCTTTCTCCGACTGCAAGCTGATGGGGGTGGATTTCACCCGGGTTAATCAGCTTTTGCTGTCTCTTAGTTTTTCCGACTGCAAGCTGGAGTTCTGCAATTTTTCTTCGCTTGCCCTGCGCGGGACCGCTTTTGCGGCATGCGGGGTAAGGGAGAGCGATTTTTCGGGTGCGGATCTTGAAGGGGCTGTTTTTTCCGGTTCCGACCTTAAAGGAAGCATTTTCAATAATTCAAATTTGCGCAAGGCCGATTTTTCCGGCGCAGTCAATTACAATATAGATGTTTCCAAAAACAGTGTCAGGAAGGCGGTATTCACCCTGCCGGAGGCTATGAGCCTGCTGGAACCGTTCGGAGTGGATATTAGATAGTTTTGCCTCGAAAAACGAACGGCGGAGGGCATAAAGCTCCCCGCCGTTTTTTTGTGAGAAACTTTATTTCCCGCCGGTCTTGCCGGAGGCCTTGTCTGTTCCCGCCGGCACTTCCCATACATGGCGTCCAAGCGCCAGGGCCTGTGCGGCGGATATGGGCAGATAAACCTTGAAGTACGTTTCGGCCGACTCTTTCGCGCATTGTTCCCTGCTGACGTTGGCGGAGCATGCCGGGGAGGACGGAACTCCGGCGGGGTTCGGCGGCAGCGGATTGTTGAATCCAGCCGCGTCGGCTTTCTGCCCGCAGATTGCCCGGGCCCATTCCGAGGCCGTTTCCTTCCCCTTGTCGCCAGTACCAAGCAATTTTCCCACAGCCACATCCTTGAAGTCCCTTATGGCCTGCGGGTTGCCGCAGTCCAGTTTCTTCTCTTCAGCAGCCCTAGCCTGCGGGCTGATTTTAGCGGTTTTTTTCTCCGCGGTTTTCCCGGCCGCCATAAGGCCGGCGCTTCCAAGCAGGAGCGCGCAGCACGCAAATACGGCTGTTCGTGGCTTCATTCCCCCTCCATATGTTCGCAATATTGTTAAGTCTAGCGCCGTGTTTATCCGCGTCACAGCGGCAAAGGACCCTGTATTGGCATAGGTCCTACTGTCCTGTTCGGGCCCTTTCGCAAGTTGTATAGTTTAATAACAGCCTTTGTTCCGGAGGTCTACATGAAAGTCGCGGTTTGCCAATTCAATGTGCAGTGGGACAATCCCGAAGCCAACAAGCAGAAGATTCTCCAGATGGTGGACGCCTTCCCCGGCAAGGGAAGCGTGGACTGGATTGTTTTCCCCGAGATGACCCTGAGCGGTTTCTCCATGACCGTGGAGAAGACCACCCTGCGCCCGCAGGACAAGGAATTTTTCATCAAGCTGGCCAAGGACTGCAACTGCGCCATTTCTTACGGCGGCGTGGAAAACGGCTATAACAACCTCATAACGCTGGACAAGACCGGCGCGGAAATTTCCAACTACAGCAAGATACATCAGTACTCCTTCGGCAAGGAAAACAGCTTTTACAAGGCTGGGAACAAGGTGGATAATTTCAGCCTCAACGGCTTTTCCGTCACTCCCGCCATCTGCTTTGATCTCCGCTTTCCGTACCTTTTCTGGAACGCCGCCGCAAAGACCGACATTTACGTGGTGATAGCCGGCTGGCCGGCCCGCAGGGCCGATCACTGGATGACAATGCTGAAGGCCCGCGCCCTTGAAAACCAGTGCTACATAATCGGCGTAAACTGTCTCGGCAAGGATCCGGACAAGATAGACTACAGCGGCAATTCGATGGTGTTCGACCCGCTGGGCAAAGTGGTAGTGGACGCGAAAGAAGCAGAAGGTATATTCACTTCCGACATCGCGGTGGAAAAGGAGCTGGTGACGCGCACAAGGACGCGCTTCCCTTTTCTTAACGACCGCAGGCCGGGAAAGGAGTTCTAAAATGACGAAGGCCATCTCTTGCGGGGGGCTGGTGAAACCGGGCTCGTGGCGCGTTCATTCGCGCTTCGGCAAGGCCGTTAATTTCACCGGCGGCGAGGGCATGGTGTTCGTAGTGAAGCCGGAGGTCGGCGGCGGTCCGCTGAGCATAGTGCTGGACGGGGCCGATTTCGCCGATTTCTGCGTCAGCCTGGAAGTCACCGACAGGCAGATAATCATAGACGGCACTGCTTTCCGCAGGGACGGCATACCCGCCTACAGGGATTTTCCGTCGCTGCCGTCCGGGGCCGGGAAAAATTACGCGGCAAACCTGCCCGCGCTGAAGGCTTTCCTGTGCGCGCGTTCCCCCAAGGAAGGGGTGGCGCGCGCTTTTTTCGCCCCTAACGAGATGCCGCTGACCTGCAACTTTGAAAGGGCTGTGCAGCGCAGGGCCTCAAGCGCGGCGGAACTGTTCCGCGGGGGCTATTTCCGCAAGGGCACTCTGCTGCTGCGCGGTCTCGGCCCCGGGCTCACGCCCGCGGGCGACGACGCCATCTGCGGCCTGCTTTGCGGCCTTAATCTCACCGCACGCCTTGGCGGGCGTGATGTTTCCGCCTTAAGCGCCGAGATAGCGCGCGAGGCCATGGGCGAAAACCTTATCTCCAACGCGCTCATCCGCTGCGCGGGCGAGGGTCGTTTCTTCGAGCCGCTCAGGCTGCTCGCGGAGGCCGCCGCCGCCCAGAAGCCGGATTTCGCCGCCGTGGGACGGAGACTTTCCCTTTGCGGGGCTTCGTCCGGTTTTGACAGCGCGGCCGGTTTCGCGCTGGCTTTGGAATTGTGGCTGGGGCAGGACAATCTCGCCCTTGCCGCCGGAGGAATAAATGGTTTTGAAGGGAGAAATTAAGAAGGGGGAATATTACGATTCCGTGACGCTGATGAACGCGGCGCGGCGTCTTAATTCCGAGAAGGGAGTCCTGGACAGCGCTATAGTGATGGCGACGCAGGAAAACAAGGGTATCCTCAAAACGTCGGGCCTGCTCCTGCCGGAGTTCGACAGGGCGGACGGCTCCGACCTCGTGGCGGTGGTGAAGGCCGATACGGCCGAAAACGCTGCGGCGGCTCTCTCCAGGGCGTGGGCCATAGTAAAGGAAAAACCGGCCGGCAAGGCCTCCTCCCAGGGGCAGCGGCCCAACGGGTTTTCCGGCGCCCTCAAGGACATGCCGGACGCCAACCTCATAATCATTTCCGTGGCCGGCCGTTTCGCCGGCGGTCTCGCGATGGACGCTCTCTCACGCGGGCTGAACGTCATGCTTTTCTCCGACAATATTCCGCTTGAGACCGAAATAGAGCTCAAGCGCTACGCTTCCTCAAAGGGCCTGCTGGTAATGGGCCCTGATTGCGGCACCGCCATAATAAACGGCGCTCCGCTGGCGTTTGCTAACGCGGTCAACCGGGGCGACATCGGCATGGTGGCCGCCGCGGGCACCGGCCTTCAGGAAGTGACGGCCATAGTCTCGAACGAAGGGGCGGGCGTTTCACAGGCCATCGGGACCGGCGGCCGCGACGTCAAAAAAGACGTCGGCGGAATTTCGTTCCTGGCCGGGCTTCAGGCTCTCGCCAGGGACCCTCAGACAAAGGTGATTCTGCTGGTCTCCAAGCCGCCCCATGAATCCGTTCTCAAAAAAATAGCCGCCGCGGCCCGCAAGATACACAAGCCGGTGGTGGCCATCCTGCTCGGCGATGAGGAACATCTTCTCGAATCCGCGGGGGTGATGCAGTTCGACACCCTTGAGGAGGCCGCCCTCGTGGCCGCCGCGCTTTCGAAGGGGCACGATACCTCCCACGCGGACGCGCTTCTGGCCCGCCGCAGGCTTGAGGAGGAGCGTGTCGCTATCCGCCTTTCCGCCGGCAAGAAGCCGGGACAGAGATACGTGCGCGGACTTTTCAGCGGCGGCACCTTCGCAAGCGAGGCCCAGCTCGTCATGAAGCCAATGCTCGGGCGCATAAAGTCCAACGTGCCGTTTGCGGCGGCGGACAAGCTCGGGAACTCGCTGGTCAGCGAGGGGCATTCCGTCGTAGACCTCGGCGAGGACGAATTCACCGTGGGCCGTCCCCATCCGATGATAGATTTCTCCCTTCGCAACAAGCGCATAGAGGCGGAGGCGGCCGACCCTGCCACCGCCGTAATATTGCTGGATGTCGTGATAGGTTACGGCGCCAACCAGCAGCCGCTGGCGGACATCACTCCCGCCATAAAAGCCGCCTTTAAGGCCAATCCGGCCCTTTCGATTATATGCTCTGTCACCGGCACGGACCTTGACCCCCAGAACCGCCAGACCGTGACTGCGGGTCTGAAGGCCGCGGGAGCGACGGTAATGCCGTCCAACGCCTCCGCGTGCAGGCTGGCCGCGCTCGTCGCGGCGGCCTGTTCCAAGCCGTCCGGGAGGGCCAGATAATGAAATTCGGCGAACTTTTTACAAGCGAGCTCAAGGTCGTGAATATTGGGCTGGAGTCGTTCAAGGACACCCTGGACAAGTCCGGCGTGAAGTGCGTTCATCCTCTTTGGAAGCCGCCCCTGGGCGCGGACCCGAAGGCGCTGATGAAGCTTAACTCCAAGAAATCCATCATTGATAAAGCCAATGCCAGGGCCATGCAGAAGATTCTGGCGGGAAAGCCCGCTCTGGTCGGCATGGGCAAGGCAGGCGACGTCGTGCCGGGAATGAAGAAAGACCTCATTCTGCATGCCGGTCCCCCCATAACCTGGGACCGCATGTGCGGCCCGATGCGCGGAGCCGTGATGGGCGCGCTTCTTTATGAAGGCATGGCGAAGAACGAGGCCGAGGCGGAGAAACTCGCCTCTTCCGGCAAAATAAAGTTTTCGCCCTGCCACGAGCACCGCGCCGTGGGGCCCATGGCCGGCATAATCTCGTATTCCATGCCCGTCTTCATAGTCAAGAACATGGAATTCGGCAACACCGCCTACGCCACCATGAACGAAGGTCTCGGCAAGGTGCTGCGCTACGGCGCATACAGCGAAGAGGTTGTCGAGCGCCTTAAATGGATGGAAACCTCTCTTTACCCCGTGCTTAAGGCCGCTCTCGAAAACGCCGGGCCCGTGGACCTCAAGAACCTCATCGCGCAGGCGCTCCATATGGGCGACGAAGTACACAACCGCAATCGCGCCGGCACTTCCCTTCTCTACCGCCGCGTCGCCCCCGCCGTGGTTCGCACCTGCGAGGACCGTTCCGCCGCCGCGCGCGTGCTGGATTTCATAAACGGAAACGACCACTTCTTCCTCAATCTTTCCATGGCCGCGAGCAAGGCCACCCTGGACGCGGC
>CAYPTM010000087.1:0-8523 GCA_964413345.1 uncultured Elusimicrobiales bacterium | reverse complement strand
GCTATGAGACGGACTCCAACATTCCGCCTTCCATCAACCCGATGTCGACCAACTAATCGACTTAACACAAAAAAGGCGGGCCTCACGGCCCGCCTTTTTTTTGCACCAAGGCGACCGCCAGGCATGCGGAATGAAGAGTCAAGTCCCTAAATCATCGGCCATACAAAACACGCGAGGGTGAAAGCTGAGACTCCGGCCACAGGTATTTCGGCCTGAAGAAACCTTTCCGGGCATTGCGCTTTGAACTCCGCATTTCTTTTTGCTAGAATATATGGGACGGACGAAGTGAAGCGTGTCCGAGACGGCACTTAAAAGCCCAGTTGGCGCAGCGGTAGCGCGTTCCCTTGACATGGGAAAGGTCATAGGTTCAAATCCTATACTGGGCACCATTTTCAGACGGAGCTTGTTCTTATAAAGGACAAGCTCCTTTTTTTAGCGGTGGAAATAGGGCTCAATCAATCAGCAAAAGTTTTCACTTATGCAAAAATCAAAAAGTCCGATCAAAAATCCTCCTGTACATATACCCGGACAATCACTGGACAAACAAATCCAGCTCATCCAAGATGATCGGGTTATGGAACCAATTACAAGCGCATTCATGATTACTGTTCTTGCCGCTTTGGAATGGTACCGATATTACATGGAGATTCCACCGGCACCCAGACTATACACTTTTATCGCATTGGTTGCAGTATGGTGGACATACCGCAAAACACGCAAGGCTTACCGTGAAATAAAGGATTTAAAGCTAGGCTTGGCCGGAGAACGAGCAGTAGGCCAACATCTCTCCGAAACCCCGGCACCGTTAAAATACCAGATTTTTCACGATATCCCGGGGGAGGGCTTTAACGTTGACCATGTTGTTATCGGACCAACCGGAATTTTCAGCATTGAAACTAAAACCAGAAGCAAACCAACTGAAGGGGAGCCACACATTCAATATGATGGAGAAACCATCAAAGTGAACGGGACTTCGCCTGACAGAAACCCTGTCAAACAGGCAAAAGCTGGAGCAAGCTGGTTAAGCGAAATTTTGGAGCAGTCCACTGGCAAGAAATTCCCCGTGCAGCCAATCGTTATTTTCCCCGGCTGGTTCATATCGCCGGGGCCGGCTCACGCAGAAGTATGGGTACTAAACGAAAAAGCGGCTCCGGCATTCATACAAAACGCAAGGCACACAATACAGCCCGAAGACATTTCCCTGATTACATTTCACCTGAAACGCTACGTGATTTCAGCTGATGAAAAAAAGCGATGACGACAACCGCTATATTTCGAAGTGGAGCCAGAGGAACACACGGTCGCCTTCGGTGCGGAATTCGGTTTTAGCCGCGCTTTGCCTCACCAGATAGGCGGAAAGACCGATTACATCTTCCTTTCCCCCGTCCAAAGGCGGACATTCTGCCGGGAATTCAAACGGTTTACCGGTCCAGCCCACTGAAATATCCAACGCACTCCTGTTCCCGGCCATTTCCAGCTCTATATCCTGTCCCGGCGCGAAATGACGCGCGGTCTCCCTTAGATTGTTCAAGGCTCCAGAGGCCTTTTTTACCAGTTCAGCAGGCGTGCCCCACAAGGCGCACTGGGTTTCGACAAAATGAAATACAGTATCGGACGTATCCTCTTTAGGATGCAGACTCATTTTCTGCGTTCTGTCCGCGTTTACCGGAGTGAAAAGACTGAGCATATTCACCATCCTCCCTTAAACAAAAATTTTATTTTCCATTCCGTATTATAGCCAGCACTTTCTCCACCGCCGCGGAATCCAGCGGATAACATGAAACAAACCGGACAAAGCCATCCTTGTCGATGACGATAATATTGCTGGCGTCTGGCTTCATGGAATATGAATCAGCCAGTTTGCCGTCCCAGTCCCCGAAGATGAGAATACCCTCTTTGCGGGAATGCTCCATAAGCTTTTTCTTCCAGATGCCCCGCACAAGACTGAAAGCGGCCTTGCAGTTTACAACCGGCAGAACGCGCACATCGGCATATCTGGCGGGTTCAGCCCGGTAGCTCTTCATCATTTCGCGCTTGAACAGACGGTTCTGCTCCTTAGAATATCTGGTTTCGTAAAGCAGCACCACGGTTTTTCCGGCAAGACGGGCAAGGGACATCTCCTTCCCGTCCCCGCTGAATACGTGGAAATCCGGAGCCTTGTTTCCGATTTCCAGGGCAGCCACTGTGCCGCCAAAAGCCAGCATAAACAGGCACGCAACCAACACAGCAAAATGTTTTATCATCGCTTTCACCCGCCACTCAAAATATAATCATTTGCGCCGCACATCGCAAGGCCGAGATTAGCTAAAATCAGATATATGGCAATAAACACATATACGCCCGCCCAGCGGGAAACAGCGGATTTCTTCGACTCAATCGCCCCGCAATGGGACGCGAAGGAAAGACCCGAAGTGTTCAAAATTGTGGAAAAAATAATAGACCGGATAAAACCGGGGCCCGGGGACACAGTGCTGGACGCCGGCTGCGGAACCGGCATACTCTACCCCTTTCTAACCGCAAAAGGCGTGAAGGACATACTCTGCGTTGACGTATCGGAAAAAATGCTGGCGGAACTGCGCCGCAAGCATCCGGCAGCCAAAACGCTCGCGGCGGCCTTTGAAACCGCGGACCTGCCGGCGGACAGTTTCACGAAAATAATAATCTATAACGCCTTCCCCCATTTCGAGGACAGGCCCGCCGTCTTCCGGCAGGCATTCCGCCTTCTGGCAAAAGGCGGCACGCTCCACATAGTCCATTCCATGACGCGCGAGGAACTGGCGAAGATACACGGGAAAGCCCCGGAAGTTGCGGAACACTTTATTCCCTCCGACACGGAAATGAGGCGGCTCTATGCGGAAGCCGGCTTCACGGCAATAACGGTAAAGAATGCGCCGCGCTTTTTCTCATGTGGAACAAAGTCCTGATGCAACGCGAAAAGACTTTCAATCCCGGGCTTGAACAGGGAATAGAGCAATGAACGGACAGCGCATAAAACGCCGCGGGGATACCCGCCCGCTTGGTGTTGCTGCCTTCTGGATACGGATTATAGGCGGAAGCGTGTTAGTCCTCGCTACGCTTGTGGTCGCCCGCAAACTGCCGGAAAAAGAACAGGTGGCAGCCTATCTGTTCGCCTTCATAATTGCCGCCCGTGTCGCCCTATATCTGCGAAACAGACGCGGTTAGGCCGCCCATACTTGCTCAAAAACAAAAACCCCGTCCCAAAAGGACGGGGTTTTTCTCAGGCGGGCAAATCTCCCCCGCCATCCCCTCCCCTTTGTTTCAGGGCAACAAAAAACGAGGCTGCAGCACAATCGTGCACAGCCTCGTTGGAAATCAATGCGCGGGGTGGGACTTGAACCCACATGTCTTGCGACACACGCCCCTCAAACGTGCGCGTATACCAATTCCGCCACCCGCGCGGATAATTTATTATAGCAAAGCTCCGTCAACTTGGCAAATTCTCCGACGGAGAAAGCGCTTTCGCTCAGCGCGCCATTTCCCGCAGAAGCTGCACAGCGGGAGTCTCGGCCCGGTGGGTCAGTCCGGTCTTGCCCGAAACGGAAGGAGCCGCACCGGCCTGTATCTGCCCGACCACGGGATAAAGAATGTCGCCCGGGCAGGCGGTAGCGTTGAAATCTCTGTGCCCGAACACCTTGTTCCTGGATATGCCGTAAGCTGTACGGAGAGCGGACACAAGCTTGTTCAATGTGGAAAGAGCCGCCGGAGTAGGCACATGGTTATACGGAGCGTGGAAATAGCCCATGAAACTTATGCCGACGTTATTGGTGTTGTTGGCGTAAGTGTGCGCGCCGATGGCCCACACGGGACGCCCCTCGAACACATTGCCGAAGGGGTCAATCACATAATGATAGCCGATGTCGATGTAAGGGTCGCTGGGGGAATTGATGTGCTCTTCCTGTATCTGGCGCATTACCTCGTAGCTTTCGTTGACAGAAGAAGGCCATGTCTGCGCCGTATGGTGTATGGTAATCTTGGAAGGGGAATGCTCGCTGTAATCGCCGTTGGCGGAAACCGCGCCCCACTCCTCCCGGGAGATGACGTTTATGCCGTCCAGGCGCAAATCCTTGACCGTATGGCGCTTGTTGGACTTATCGGAAACGCGGGCTTCCTTCATGGCGGCGGTAATGGGCTCCGCGGTATACATCTGCACCGAGGCCCCGGGCACGGAGGAAAGTATGCGGTAGCGGTATTGCGCGCCGGCCAGTGAAGGGATTTTCACACCGGCGAAGAAGTAACCGTTAGGATACTGCTTCACGTCGGCCTTCGTCCACCGGGAATCCTTGCCGGCCATCACTTCCACATCTATTTTGGCACTGCCGGGTACGGAACCGCGCACCAGCAGGCCCGTTAAAGCCTCGGACACGGGGCTGCTGAAGCCAGAATCATAAATCACTCCCGGCTCGAAAGCGGGCTGAAGGGCCTTCCCGTCAGAAGCGGGGAATGACAGCTCTTCCGACACCACGGCGAAAGCGGGCATGGAAAGCATGGCGGACAGGCAGAAAAGCAGTAACGTTCGCATCAGAGACCTCCGTAAGGTGTTATCACACGGCGCAGCCCCGCAATTTTATCGCGAGGCTGCTACCGCAAAAGTGTGCTGCTACCAGCCGGAAACTACCCGGCCGATACGCCGCGAAAGCTGCTCCAGATATTCGCCGTCAGAACGCGCGGCGGTGTTTTCAGCCCCCTGCGCGGACGAGGCGGAAGCCTCTGACTGGAGTTTCGAGCGAAGCTCGGTAAACACCGGGAACAGATTGTTACCCGGGCAGTCCGTGGCGTTAATCTCGCGATGGCCGTAAAGGTTTTTGGCGCTTATGCCCTGCTTGCCCATCAGTTCCCTTATAAGCTTTTCAAGGGAAGCGAGGGTGGCGGGAGTTATGTGATGGTCCTTAGGAGCCTGATAGCTGCCCATGATGGAAATGCCCACATTGCCGGTATTGTTGCTTTCCACATGCGCCCCGTACACGTTGTAGGGCCGGCCTTCATAGACATTGCCAAGCCCGTCTATGAGAAAATGGTAGCCGATATCAATCCACTTGCGGGTGTTCTGGTGGTAGCTCTGGATGAATGACATCTCCTTCTTTGCATCCGCCGCCGTCATGGTCTGGCGGCCTTCGGTATGGTGGACCGTTATGCGGTAAAGGGACTGCTGCGGGGTGTACTCTTCCGTAGGAGGCTTTGCGCCCCACTCGGCGCGGCGGGTAAGCGGTATGTTCAGCGCGACGTAAGGGACAGCTTTCCCGTCCTCCGACGCGGCTATGGAAATATCGTTTTTGCCGTTGTCCTCCATCAGGCGGGAGGTGGAGAGGAAAACTTCCACATTATAAATTTCGAGCGTGTTGCCGGCGGCAAGCCCGGCGTCCACCGCACGGATACGCACCGGTTCGGTGCCGGCATCGGCAAACCGGTATTGGGCCCAGAAGCGGCCATTGTCAAAACGATTGCTTTCCATGGGAAGCCATTTCCCTTCCGCAGCCGAGTACACCTGCAGAGAGAGACGGGCGTCCGGCATCACGCCATGCAGGACAACGGTATCGTAGGGCGATGACGGGACGGAACTCTCGCCCGTGTCGAACACCACTGAACCGGTGCCGGACGGGGCAATTACCTTGCTGAAAGAGGGGTATGACGCGCCGAAAGTGACGCTTTCGCCCACATCGGCGAAAGCGGCGGCGGGAATGAGGAAGAAAGCGGCAAAAATAGCTATATGTTTCATGGTTATCCTACCCCAATGTTAACACCGTCGGAAGGCATGAACAAGGGCCAAAGGTCCTAAAGGCCCCGGACAAGGGTTCCCTGACTGGGAACAGGACTGTTACCGCATGGCGCGGTCAAATTGCTATCATGCTAAAGGAACATCAATTTTCAACAGAGAGGTTTCAAATGAGCGAAGAGATAACCCTCCCCTCCGGGCTGAGGATAGAAGAGATACAGCAGGGCACGGGCCAGTCCCCGGTGCGCGGCAAGAACGTCACCATACATTACGTCGGCACCCTGGCTGAAAACGGCAAGAAGTTCGACAGCTCCCGCGACAGGGGCACCCCCTTCACCTTCATCATCGGCGTCGGCCAGGTCATCAAGGGCTTCGACGAAGGCGTGGGCAGCATGAAGGTCGGCGGCAAACGCCTGCTCAAGATTCCCTCCAAGCTGGGCTACGGCTCGCGCGGCGCCGGGGACGTAATCCCCCCCAACGCCGACATCAATTTTGAAGTGGAACTTCTCTCCATAGAGGAATAATACGATGCAGCCCTCAAACAAACCCCAGAACGGACAGATGCAGCTCCAGATAGACATGGACGACCAGACCGCGCAGGGCGTTTACGCCAACCTGGCGGGAGTGGCGCACAGCGAGACGGAATTCATCCTTGATTTCCTCTTCCTCCAGCCCACCGAGCCGAAGGCCAAGATCAGGGCGAGAGTGCTTTCCTCCCCCCAGCACACCAAACGCTTCCTCAACGCCCTTGCGGAGAACATCCGCAAGTACGAGGAGCGCTTCGGCACCATAGTGGACAAGGGCATAACCCCCACCGCCCACAGCTGAGCCATAAAAGCTATAGCGAATAAAAACGCCGGCCCTTTCGGGGCCGGCGTTAACTTTTGACAGACATTATAAGACGGCGGAAAAACTACTCCGTTGTCCTTGCGCGCCTGCGGCTGGTTGACGAATCGGAACCTCCGGCAGAACCCGAAGAGTCCGCGCCCTTCCCCGAATTGTCCTGACCGGAAGACGATTCGGATTTTTTCGCCGCCTCAAGGCGGGAAACGCTTTGCTTTGCCCAGATATGCCCCTGCTCCGCCGCCTTGCGGTAAAACTCCATGGCTTTATCCGCATCCTTCTCCACTCCCGTCCCGCTTTCATACATCTGCCCCAGCCGGTATGAGGACATGTTCTGCCCCTGGCGTGACGCCTTCTCGAGCCACCGCATTCCCTCCCCGTAATCCCGCGGGACGCCGGTGCCGTCGCAATAAATGTTGCCCAGGTTGTTTTGTGCCGGAGCATAGCCCTGTTCGGCTGCCTTGCGGTACCACTTCACGGCCTCCCCATAATCCTTTGCGACAGCCCTGCCGTTGAAATAGGCATTGCCAAGATTCAACTGCCCCAGAGGATTGCCACCTTCCGCCGCCATGCGGTAGTAACGGAGGCCTTCCTCCAAGCTCTTATCAACGCCCAAGCCGTTATCATGCATGTATCCGAGGTCTACCATCGCGTCCGTATTGCCCTGCTCCATGGCCTTCACATACCACTTCGCGGCCTCCTCATAATTCATTGGAACGCCGATGCCCGAGCGATAAACTATGCCCAGGTCCAGCTGCGCGATGGAATTGCCCTGCTCCGCCGCCCGCATATACCATTTAACAGCCGTGGCGATATCGGTGGAAACGCATATCCCGGAATAATACATCCCGCCCATTTTCACCTGCGAGTTGGAATTGCCCTGCGCAAGGGACTTGTAAATCCATTCAAGGGCCTTGCCGCAGTCCTTCCCGACACCATGCCCGTATGCATAGATAAGGGAAAGCATGCCCTGGGCATCAGAATTGCCCTGTTCCGCGCCGCGCATGTGCCAGCTCAAGGCTTCCGCCAGGTTCTTCTTGATTCCGAGTCCGTTGAACAGCATGGTCCCGAAAAGATATTGAGCCGACGCGTCCCCCCCTTCGGCCATTGAACGGACAGTGTCGGCCGGCAGGAATTCGAGGACATGCAGCAGATGGGAATTGTCGGTAATATTCCACCCGTAAGCTTTAACGAACGACAGGGCAAAGGCCTGTTTGTCCTTTTCGCTCACAACTGAATAAGCCAGCAGCTTCTTCAGCTTGGCCCAGTCGCGCTCGCGCAGTTCCGCGCGCTTCTCACGCGCATCACTCGCCTTTTCAAGCTCTCTGGCGTAGCGTTTCCAGTCGGCGACGCGCTTGTCCGCCATATCGCGGTACTGCTTATATTTCCTGCCAAAAGCCTTCCATTTATCGGCCTTCTCAAAGGCGGAATCCGGCCCCTTGTCGTTGGACAGAATGGCGTTCATGGCCTCCTGCGCGTCCACGGCATCCCATTCCGCGGCGCGTTTTTGCGCCATTTCCCTGTAACTCCTTATCTCTTTCCCGAGCGCGCGCCACTTTTCAGCTTTCTGTTCAGCGGAGAAGTTTCCCCCGTCAAACCTTACGACCTCGTCATACCTGCCGATGGCCTCCACGTCCATGGAAGCGAAGTCCACGCCCTCCTCTTTCCCTATCGCCCCGGGCATGGCAACCACAGGCATATCGGTAACGGCACCGGGCGCCGTTACCTTCGGCATATCCGGCAAATCGCTTACCTTAAAGGAGACCGCCGTACCGCGCCCGCTTGAGGCTTTCGCGATTTCGCCTATGTCCGGTCCCTTTTCACCCGCGCTCTTGCCGATGACCAGCTCCTCATTGCCGCTTATTGTAGGGTGCTGCGAACGGTCGCGCACGGTGGCGCGGAACGCGCCTTCCACATACCTCTGGACCGCCCCGGCACGGATATGCCCG
>CAYPTM010000086.1:0-8595 GCA_964413345.1 uncultured Elusimicrobiales bacterium | reverse complement strand
GGTCGGAACCCTTTTTAAGGAAGTTTTCCTCCGCCGCTCCGGCGGGAGCGGCGCAAAGCAGGGCCGCCAGCGCCGCCGCCATCAGGTTATTGGACATAGTTTCGCGTCCTCCCGTGAGGCCCGTTCAGCAGGCCTGTTTGAGTATGCGCGGCAGAGTGACTCCGCGCTGCGACTGGTATTTGCCCTTGCGGTCCTTGTAGGAAACCTTGCAGGCCTCGTCGGATTCGAAGAACACAAGCTGAGCTATGCCTTCATTGGCGTAAACCTTGGCCGGAAGGGGCGTGGTGTTGGATATCTCTATGGTAAGGTGGCCCTCCCACTCGGATTCGAGGGGAGTGATGTTTACCACTATACCGCAGCGGGCATAGGTGCTTTTGCCTATGCAGAGGCCAAGCACGCGGCGCGGTATGCGGAAATATTCTATGGAGCGGGCCAGCGCGAAGGAATTGGGCGGCACTATGCAGTGGTCGGCCTTGATGTCCACGAAGGATTTGGGGTCGAAGTTTTTCGGGTCGATGAGCGCGCCGTGCACGTTCGTGAACACCTTGAACTCATCGGCAATGCGGATATCGTACCCGTAGGATGACAGTCCGTATGAGACCTTGCCCTCGCAGACCATGTCTTCCACGAAAGGCTCCACCATCTTGTGCTCCAGGCACATTTTCTTTATCCAGTTATCCGGCTTTATCATATCATTCCCCTGAAAATCAGATTTTAATCGGTTACCCCGGCCCCTCAGCGCAGCGCCCGGAGCGAATGGAACAGCTTTTCCCCCGCGTTAAGCCTTGTCCTGCCGCGCGGCTCGAAGCCGCGCCTTTCCATCTTGCGCAGCAGCCCCTCGTAAACGCACGCGGTGACCTGTGCGGGAAACAGCTCGGCCTTCAGTTCCGGCGGACGCAATTCCCGCAGCCGCGCGTAATTTTCCCGCGCGCGGCCCGCCTCGAATTCCAGCAGGGCGGAGAGTTCGGCGCTTTCCTTACATGCAAGGATATCATTTTCCGAAACGCCAAATCCCTTCGCATCCTCAAGCGGCAGATGGACACGCCCGCGGCGGGCATCCTCGAACACATCCCTTATAAGCGTGGTCAGATGCACCGCCCGGCCCAGGGCCAGGGCATACCCGTCCGCGGAAGAACCCGCGCCGAATATGCGCACGCACATAAGGGCCACGGCGCCGGCGCGGCGGTCCAGATAGCGCTCCAGATCCTCGCCGGTGCGGCAGCGCACGGAGGAAAGCTCCGCTTCCGCGCCGTCAAGAACGGCGAGGAAATGCTTTTTCTCCAGAGCGAACGCCGCCGAGACGCGCGCCAGCCGTTCCGCGAGCGGGCGGCTGAAAGCCCCCGGCACGTTGACATTTTTCGGGTCGAATATCCTTTCAAGCTGGTCGCGCCACTTGGCGAGTTCAAGAGCCGGGTCGCCGAGGCCGGGCTCATCCGCCAGGTCGTCTGCCTCCCGGCAGAAGGCATGCACGGCGGACAGCGCCTCCCTTCTCTCCCCGCGGGAGAAGAAGAAGGCCGGCTCGAAAATCGAGTCATGTTCGGGTTTGCGGCTGAAAGCCATGTATTAATAATAACATTAGTGCCGCCTGCTCAGGAATATCCGTAAGCAATACGTTGCGCGCGCGGTGAATGATAGTTATACTGATTACGGGTCCGGGGTTACCCGGAGGATTTAGAGATGGTCGGGCCGCCATCTCCGCGCACGGCGGGGGGCGGCTGTTTTATTTTAGCCGGTCACGATGCAAAACGGACTGACAGGAGGCGTGTATGTGGACAAAAGAGAGCCTGCAGGCGCTGGCTACCGAAAAACTTTCGGACTATCTTTTCATGGCGGTATCCAACCGCCAGCCCTATGTGCACGTCCGGGGCAAGGGCGGAACGAAGGTCAACCGCGGTTCGGGCGGGGTGATAACGGCGCTCGACCCCGTAATGAGAGCCTGCAAGGGCTTCTGGGTGGTGTGGGGCAACGGCGACGCCGACAAAAAAGCCTGCGACCAGAAGGGCCGGGTTTCAGTCCCGCCGGAGGACCCGTCCTACACGCTCAAGCGCATCTGGCTTGGCAAGGAAGAGGAGATAGGGTACTACCACGGTTTTTCAAACGAGGCGCTCTGGCCGCTGTGCCATACCGCCTTCAACCGCCCCGTCTTCCGCCTGGAAGACTGGGACATGTACCGCCGCGTCAACCAGAAATTCGCCGACGCCGTGGCAGAGGAGGCGGGCGACCGGAAGGTGTTCGTCTGGATACAGGACTACCATCTCTGCCTGCTGCCGAAAATGCTCAAGGAACGGCTTGGCAACAGGGTTATAACCGCCCACTTCTGGCACATACCCTGGCCCTCCTACGAAATATTCCGCATACTGCCGCAGAAGCACGAGCTGCTGGAAGGCCTGCTGGCCAACGACCTTATGGGCTTCCATACGAGATATCACTGCAACAACTTCATGGACGTGGTGGACAGGGAATTGGAGTGCAAGATAGACCGGGAGAGGCAGGCCATAGTGCGCGGCGGGCATGAAACGCTTGTGCGCCCCTATCCCATAAGCATAGATTACGCCGATGTAAAGGAAACAGCCGATTCCCCCCGCATGAAAGAGGCCGCCAAAGCCCTGATGGAAGAATTCGGCCTTGAGGGGAAGCAGGTCATACTGGGGCTGGACCGCATAGACTACACCAAGGGCATACCGGAACGCCTGCTTGCACTGGACCGGCTGCTTGAAAAACATCCCGAGCTGAAGGAAAAAATAGTTTTCCTCCAGATGGGCGAACTGAGCAGGATGCACGTAACGAAATACAAGGAGCTGAACGACGAAATAAACGCCCTTGTCGAACAGATAAACTGGAAGCATTCCACCGACGACTGGAAACCCGTCACCCTGATCCGCCGCCACCTCAACTTCCCGGAGCCGCTGGCATTCTACCGGCTGGCCGACGTCTGCGCCGTCACCTCGCTGCACGACGGGATGAACCTTGTGGCGAAAGAATTCGTCGCCTCCACCGAGAACGGCATGCTTGTGCTGAGCCGCTTCACCGGGGCGGCACGGGAGCTTACCGACGCCGTGCTGATAAACCCGTTCGACCGGGAGGAAGCGGCCGACGCGCTCTATGAGGCGCTCTCCATGCCGCAGGAGGAACGCAGACGGAGGGTGGAACGGATGAAGGCAACGCTCGCGGAAAATAACATTTACCGCTGGGCAGGCAAAATAATGAGCGAACTATTCAGGATGGAGTTCAAGGAATGAACAGACCGCCATTGCCGAAGCTAAGGCCCGGAGAGAAACTGCTCCTCTGCCTGGATTACGACGGCACGCTTGTGCCGCTCCAAAAAAGGCCGGAGCTTGCCGTCATCCCCCCCGCGGTGAAGGAACTCCTGGAGAGACTTTCCGCCCTGCCGGATGTGACTGTCGCGATAATAAGCGGGCGGGAGCTTGCGAACATACGGACAATGGTCGGGGTGAAGGGACTCATCTACGCCGGGACGCACGGCATGGAGATACGCGGTCCGAAGGGCATGGCTTCAATCAAGCGGCTGGAGGACAAGGAACGGCGCTCCCTGCAAAAGGCCTGGCACGCGCTGAATGAAGGAACAAAAAACCTGCCCGGGACCTTCGCGGAAAAAAAGAAAATGGCTTTGGCGGCACATTACCGCAACGCTCCCAAAGGCGTACCGGCCGCGTTGGCGAAACTGGCGGCGGACACGGCAGAAAAAAACAATCTCCGGATGAAGAAGGGGAAAAAAGTATTCGAACTGCTCCCGAAAGGGGCAAGGGACAAGGGCGGCGCGCTGGCCTGGATACGGGAAGAACTGACACGCCTGCACGGGACAAGACCGCTTGCCATTTACATCGGCGATGACCTGACCGACGAGGACGCCTTCCGGGAACTGAAGGGGCGGGACCTGCCGGTTATAGTGCGCAGCCGCCGCAAGACGCTGGCCCGCTACCGCCTGCCCGGCATACCGTCAACCATAGCCTACCTGTCGAAGCTTCACGCTTCCCTTTTCCCGGGGGAATAGGAACGGCAAAAGGAAAAATCTCTGTTGCTTTCAAATTGCTATTCACACACGCGATAAAACTAGCGGAAAATAGTAGTGAGACAACAAGGTCCTTCATAGTATTTCTTCTAATGACGGTTTAGCACTACTTCATCCGTGCTGATTCCGGCAAAGGCGGTCTGGTTTTTTATCGTCAGCGTGTCTAGGGCAAGGCGCAGCGCAGCCTCGGAAATTCTCGCAATCTGACCATCGTAATACGGGCAAATATGCGAGACAAGCAGAATGTGTCCTGAAACCTTTTTTATTAAAATACGTCGACCAATAACAGTCATTCCGTGATAGCCCCTATCACGATTTATCATTTCCAGCACGGATTCCCCGCTTTTAAGTTTATACGAAACCTTGCCCTCAGACAGTATCGCCCCATACGCTTCGGGAGTTAGCGACTCAAACACAAATGGCGCGTCGTAGTGAAAAACAGGCTTCAAATTTTCCTTCCAGAAAACCATAACATGTATTTTCTGTTCATAGTCTAGATAGTCGTTCCAGCTTGGAAATTCCTCAAACCAGAATTCACTGTGATTTTCCAGAGAGAATACCGCAAACCCGTTAATCCTTCTCTTAACAATCATACCCTGCAGCAATTGAAACCGGTAGTTTTCATCCTCGTAGAACTCTCCCGGAGGGGGAACCTTGGCAAACACATATTGCCTGGCATATTCCCCGGGATTCTCCATATATTTGGCCTCAACAGGCGCATGCGCCAACGCATAGGCCGTCTGTTCTTTCAGCTTTTCAGCATTGCGGTAAGACACGAACTTGCCTGTTACAAATGCAGCGAGGCACAAAACCCCAATGCCAAGAAGAACTTTCTTTGTTGTGCTCATGGTTAACAATAGCTTTGCCGTTGTTATAGCGCTTCGGTACCGCTATTCCCCTCTCCTTAAATTTTTGAGTCGACTCTCACTAAGCGTAATGCCATCAATCCCAGAAAAAGCATTCTGGTTTTTGACCGCCATAGTTTCCAATAACAGGTTCACAGCGGTTTCCATAATCCGATTATCTCGGCCATCAACACCAGAATATACAACTGAAATTCTAACGACATGGGACGACGCCTTCCTGAAAAATATATAGCGCGATATCGTTCCGCCTCGCATACCCCCATTGGTTTTTGCCAGTATCTCAAATGCGGGATACCCGTCTTTGAGCTTGTACGATTTCCTGCTATCAGGCAGTATTTCACCATAGAGTTCCGGACTCAGAGAGTCTACGGAAAACGGAATATTGCGCACTACAGGAAAAACACCCTCAAACGCGAATTTTACCACGATAGATCGCAGTTCAAAATCCAAATAAGTCTTCCAGTCCGAAAACTCCTCCAATCGCAAAACGGCAGCAGACCCTGTGCCTCGAATCAAATACCCATTTACCAGTTTTTCAACGTTCAGACCTTCAAGAAGCCGAAACGCATAGTTTTCGTCTTTATAAAACTCTCCCGGAGGGGGGACCTTGGCGAATACATACTGCCGGGCGTATTCAGCCGGGTTTTCCATGTACTTGGCCTCAACGGGCGCATGCGCCAACGCATAGGCCGTCTGTTCTTTCAGCTTTTCAGCATTGCGATAAGATATAAACTTGCCTATTACAAATGCAGCGAGGCACAAAATCCCGGCACACAGGAGCAGTTTAACGGTCTTTGTCATGATAATTCACCAAAAATAATTTGAACACCAGAGCGCTATCACCCGGGTTTTATTATAGTAAAGTAAGTTTATTGCGTACTGAATGCTCCGCACAGGCCAAAGTCAGCCCGGGGAAGTCAGTCCGGCGGAGCATTGAATTTTATAGAATTGCCTGACAGGGTAAACGGCCAATATCCGGCCGCCGCCCTGATGGAGGATAGGCCATGTTTAGAATAGCTTTGATTTTGGCGGCCGCGCTGCCCTTTGCGGCCGGATACGCGGCGGCGTCGGACACGCGCGACTGCGCACAGGTGAGGGAACTGCTTTCAGCCGGGAAACTGTCCGGGGGGAAGGCGCTTGTGGAACCATTCATGTGGCGCAGCATGAACGGCCTTGCCGCGCGCGCGCAGAACGCCGGGCTTGAGGGTTTTTACTGGACCAAGACCGAGCTTGAGGAAAAATTCGGCGAGGCAGCCTGGAAACACCATTATGACGACTACTTCGGCTACGCCGACTGGGTGCTGGCCCAGCAGCAGTGGACCGGCGGACTGCGCAAGGAGCTGGAGCAGATAAAAGGACAGAAGGGCAATCCCTCGGCCCGCAACGAAAAGCTGAACACCTTTCTGTCTAAAACCATAAAGGGACTGCAGGACGCCTGCGCCGGAGACAAGCCCGCCGCGTGGGTGCGCAAGGCGCGCATATACCAACTTTTCCCGCGGGCGTATAACCTTAACGGACGCCGCGCGGCGTCCACCGGCGTGGGAACAATGGCCTCCACGCTCCAGCCCGTGTTCTTCCGCGACTTCAACAAGGGAGACTTCGAGACCATAAAGGAAATGGGCTTCGACACCATCTGGCCGATGGGCATTTTTCCAGTTGGGGAGAAGAACCGCTCCGGCAATGGCGGCGGCTCTGTGTTTTCCATCAAGGACCATTCCAGGCTCAATCCGGAACTGGGAACAGAGGAGGATTTCAAAAAATTCGTCCGCCTTGCCCACGAAAGCGGCATGAAGGTGATAATAGACCTTGTCCCCAACCACACATCGCAGGACAGCGCATGGCTGGAGGAAAACCCGGACTATTACATCGGCTTCAAGGCGGAACTGCTCTCCTCCACCAGAACGCCAAAGGGTTATTTTTCCTATAAGCATTCAACCGGGGACTATTATATAGCCGAAGGCGCCTATGATTGCGGCGGGGCCGAGCTCTGCACCTGGAACGACGTGGCCCAATTGGACTTCTCAAAACCCGCCCTGCGCCAGAAGATGACTGAAATGGCTACGGGCTGGATTTCGAAATATGACATAGACGGCTTCCGCGTGGACATGGCCTATCAGGACCTCAACCGGGTTTTCGCCCGCAACTGGGGACTGTGCATGCCTAAAGAAGAATACTTCACCACACTGATTGAGGCCGCACGGAAGATAAAGCCTTCAGCCGCCTTCATAGCGGAGGCTTACGACAATCAGGACGACCTCTCCGCCGCCGGCTTCGACCTTTTCTACAACAAGAGCGAATGGAAGAGGGTTGAGGGGCAGAGCGGCTGGTACGACGCCTTCTGGCGCGCGCGCCTGCTGGAAGTTACCCCCGCCATCAGCCGCGCGGCCTTCCTGGCCTGGCAGCAGGGAGGAGCGGGCGGGCTGTCATTCTTCATAAATCACGACGAGCCATCCGTACAGAAGATTTTCGGCGCGCGACTGCCCGCCGTCGCCATGCTGACCATGCTCCTGCCCGGCCCGGTGCTGTTCTATAACGGCACGGAGATAGGCTTTGACGCCTCGACCCCTAACGAGTCAAAGACCATCCCCTTCAGCATCCCGGTCCAGATAAACTGGCAGGGCGGCGACCCGGAGGTAAAGGCCACCTTCTCGAAAGTGTTCGAGGAGGCCGCGAAGCTTCGCCAGCGCCTCGGTGATTACGATATACATCCCCTCCGCCCGAAGCCCGGGGAATATTGGACTGGCTACGTCATGATATCCAAGAAACACCCCAAGACCCGCGTGGCGCTGATCGCCAACCCCTACAACACGCTGGCGCCGGTGTCAATAAACGACAGGCGCTGGGACCTGACCTTCCGCTATGTGCTGAAACCTGGCGACTTCAGGATAAAGGATATTTCGCAAAAGTGAGGAACCATGCCAGATAATATGACCGACCGCAGCGCCGCGCTGGACCTTCTCCGCCGGCACGTCAAGAGCGAAAACATGGTGCGCCACTGCCTCGCCTCCGAAGCGGTGATGCGCGCCCTGGCCAGGCGCCTTGGCGAGGACGAAAACCTCTGGGGCCTTGCGGGGCTTCTGCACGACGTGGACGTGGAGCTTACCAACGCGGATCTGGCAGTCCACGGCATGCGAGCCGGGGAACTGCTGCGCCCGGCCGGCTACCCCGAAGCGCTGATAGCGGCCATCGCCATGCACAACGAGAAGGCCTCCGGCAAGAAACGGGAGGACCGCTTCCACAAGGCTCTTGCGGCGGGAGAGACCATAACCGGCCTCATAACCGCCACGACGCTTGTCTATCCCGACAAAAAACTATCCAGCGTCAAAACATCCTCCGTGGTAAAGCGCATGAAGGAAAAACAGTTTGCCGCGTCAGTTGACCGGGATATAATAAGGGAATGCGAACAAATAGGCATACCTCTGCCCGAGTTCGCGGAACTGGCCATAGGCGCCATGCGCTCCATCGCGCCGGAGCTGGGGCTGTAAATATCAGTTTTCAGGACAAACGAAGTACGGAAATCACTATTAGGATTACAAAGGAGACAAAATGCTTAAATTCGCAATATTCGTGGACGGGGCAAACCTGTCCGGCTCGCTGAAAAGGATGGACCTGAAGATTAAATTCGATTCCTACGAGGCTTTCTTCAAGCACGTTTTCGCGTCGGCGTACGATATCTGGCGCGGCGTGACCGCCAACAAT
>CAYPTM010000085.1:0-8604 GCA_964413345.1 uncultured Elusimicrobiales bacterium | reverse complement strand
CCCCGGGGCCGCGCGAAGAATGACGACAGGTATCTTTTTGCGCTTCAGGCTGTCCAGCGCGGCCACCAGCTCGTTTATGAGCGGAACGGAAAGGGCGTTGCGTTTTTCGGGATTGTTGAAAGTGATTATTCCTATGTTGTCGCGTACTTCCGTCAGAATGAGCGGCATGGCGTCCTCCGTTGGGCGAATCGGTATGTTGACTTTAGCAAAATGGCTAGTGCAGCGTCTCTTAAATATCCTGACATATGGAGCCCCGGATTTGAGACAAATTACAGGAACGAGAACTCAAAGGGATTCCCGGCACTTTGAACACTATAGCAGCAAAAGGGCGGAGCACAGTATAGCGGAAATCATGGCCACGGGGTATACAAGCGAAAAGACCACGGCCGGGGAATCCGAGCCAAGAGCTTCGCTGCCCGAAGCCAGGGCCGCCGTGCTCGTGGTTGCGCCCGTCCAGAGGCCGAAAAGCTCAACCAGGTTGAGGCCGAACAGCCTGCGCCCGATGAAAAGTCCCATCCCGGCGCCGGCACAAAGTATTAGCGGCGCGGCAAGGACTATCGGCAGATTTCGCAGAAGGAGTTCCATCGTCAGCGCCTTCCCTATGCCGGCGCCCATGGCCGCGAAGAAGAGACATAACCCCAGTTCCTTTATGGCGCGGAGCGAAGTCTGCGGCAGATGCCAGACCACCGGCCCGGTCTTGCCAAGCCGGGAAAGCAGCAGCCCGGAAAGAAGCGGCCCCGCCGCGATGCCGAGGCTCACGCCCGTCATGCCGAAAATGTTGAGCCGGAGGTCGGAAATAAGCAGTCCGAGACTTATCCCCAATGCAAACGGGATGAAGTCCATTATGTCCAGCGCCTTCTGCGAATTGCCCAGCAGAAGGGCTATCTGGCCTATAGCTTCATCCGACGCCACCAGGACAAGCCTGTCTCCCAGACGGAGCTTGATATCTGGATGGGGGGAGAAATCTATTTCGCCGCGCCGCAGGCGGGTGACGGTGGCCCCGTAGACGCTGTTCAGGTTCATTTCGCGCAGGGTCTTTCCAACCACTTCCCTGCTGGTCACAAGCACCGAATGCACCTGAAGATTCCCGGGCCACGGCATTTCCCCGCCGGTTTCCCGTCCGAGAACTATGGCCGCGCGGTCAAGGCTCTCCCGGCTGCCGACCATGACGACTGTGTCTCCGGCGGCAAGCACGCAGCCGGGGCCGGGCGTGAATATGCGCCCGCCCTGCCTGACACGGGAGAGCACCGCGCCGCCGGTAAGGGCGGGCAGGCGCAGCTCGGACAAAGACTTGCCGCACACCGCGGGGTTTTCTACGGAGAAGACGGACGAGCCGAGTTCGGGGTGGAGCGCCCTGGCCTGGCTGTCGTAGCGTTCCAGTTCATTCTTCACGCTGAACCAGGGAAGCCGCGGCAGAAGCTGCACCATGGCGACGGTGGCCAGCAGGCTCAGGGGGAAAGCCGCCGCGAACGCTATGGATGCCCTCGCCGGGCCTTCGGGCGAGATGCGCCCTCCTATGTCCGTCACCGTGGCGAGGCAGGTGGCGCTGGTGAATATGCCGGAAAACATTCCGGCCGCGGAATATATGTCCAGACCCAGAAGCCGCATTGACAGCGCGGCAAGCCCGCAGACCCCGGCAATGGACGCCACGGCCAGCGCGGTTATCTGCGCGCCGCGCCTGTTCATGAGGGAGAAAAACCCCGGGCCGGCCTCCACGCCGGTGGCGTACATGAATATGGCGAGTCCGGCGTTCTTCAGGTCGTCAGAAACGGAAAAACCAAGATGTCCGGAAATCCCACCCGAGAGAAGCACCGCCGAGATGCCAAGCGAAAAGAACCCGAAGCGGACCCGTCCCAGCGCGTAGCCGCAGGTTATGGTCAGGAAAAGCATGAAAAGGGACGTTATATGCATGTTCGCATCCGCATTTGCCATATCAATTATACAAGTTGTCCCGCGCCGGCACGAACCGGTATTTCGCGCCTCCCGCCGCAGGCCTAACACATGCTGGAACGGACACATAAATATGGTATAAATCCCTTATCTTTTGGATAAGACAGCGTTCCGGGGGCTTTATGGAAAACATGGATAATCAGGAATTCATAATCCAGTACGCGGAGGAGTGCGCGGAACACCTCGCCCAGATAGAGGTGAACCTCATCGCGCTGGAGAAAAATCCCGCGGATACCAACATAGCGCGCCAGATAAAACGCTCAACTCATTCCATAAAAGGCCTTTCGGGCATGATGGGCTTCGGCGCCATAGCGCACATGGCCCACACTTTCGAAGATTCCATAATGAACGTAGGCAAGGAAGCCTACAGGCCGGACTTTACCGCTCTTTTCACCCTGCTGGACGCCATGAAATCGGCCATACACGCGGAAGCGGAAAAAGCCGCGGCGAAAATAGACCAGCCCGCGTCCGCTCCGGCCCCGCTCCCCAAAAAGGAAGAACCGTCCGCACCCAAACAGGCCGTCGCGCCTGAAAAACCGCAGGAGAAGCCCTCCCTGCGCGGGCAGGAGGGCGACGACATAAAGGCCGACCCTTCGGAATCCCTGTTCGTGGACGGCGCTGCGCTGAACAATGTGCTTTCCCTCGCCAAGGAAATAGGCGCGGCAAGGGACAGCCTCCTCCGCCTGAAAGAGGGCGCCTTCCGGCAGGACCAGTTCACATCCGCGCTTGAGAATCTGGACGTGACAGCTTCCCAGCTAGGCAAGCTGGCGCAGGAACTGAACATAACGCCCCTCAAGCACATACTCCGCGGCTTCGCGCGCGCGGTAAGCAGCCTGTCCGACATGTCCGGCAAAAAGGTCCATTTTTCCGTGGTGGGGGAAGACACGGCGGTCAGCAAGGCCCTGCGGCGCAAAATACAGCTGGCGCTGGTAAGCCTTTTGCGCAACGCAATAACGCACGGCATAGAAATGCCGCCAGAGCGCAAGGCCTGCGGCAAAACCGAGGAAGGAGCAATCACGCTCAAGGTGGCCTGCCGGGGTTCTTACGCCGTCATAACGCTTGACGACGACGGGCGCGGCATAGACCCTGCCAGGGTGCGCGCCGCCGCCGGGGCAAAAGGATTTCTGCGGCAGGACCGCGCCGACGCCCTGCCGGACAGGGAAATACTTCAGCTGCTTTTCGGGAAGGGGCTTTATATCGAGACGCCGGACTCCCGCTTCAAGCGCGAGGGCGCGGGTCTTTATTACGCCAAGGCCGCGATAGAGCAGATAGGCGGCTCAATGTCCATAGAATCCGTCCCGGGCAAAGGCACATCCGTGTCGGTCAGGATACCGCTTTCGGTGCCCCTTACGCCGGTGCTGTTCGTGCGCGACGGGGGGGAAACGTTCGCCTTCCCCGCGCAGTACGTCACCGAGGTGGACACTCTTTCCGCGCAGGACGTAAAGACGGCGGGCGACGGCCTTGTGGCCGTGGTCCGCGAGGAACTGCTGCCGGCCATAAGGCTGGCGGACGTTTTCAGCACCCGGCTCAAACATGCGGCGCCGCAGGGCCCGGTCAAGACGGTAGTATGCTCCATAGGCAAGAAGAAGCTCGCCGTCATCGTAGAGGACGTGGGCGACAACCACAACATCTTCGCCCAGCAGCTTGGCATAATGCTCAAGAACGTGGACTACGTCACCAGCTACACGACTTCCGATTCGGGCAGGGTCATACTCGTGCTGGACGTCGCCGCCCTGCTGCTGGACTTCACCTCCCAGCTGCGCCGCCCTCAGCAGCAGGCCTCCGCCGCGCCGGACGACGGGCGCAAGCGGGTGCTGGTGGTGGACGATTCGGTCATGACAAGGGCCGTTGAACAGTCGGTGCTGGAAGCGGCCGGGTACGCCGTGTTTACCGCCGGGGGCGGGCAGGAGGCGCTGCGCCTGCTCAGGGACCAGAAAATCGACCTGGTCATAACCGATATTTCCATGCCGGACATGTCCGGCATAGACCTGGCGCACCGCATAAGGGAGGATGTCAGGCTCGCGGAAATTCCGGTAATCGTGTTCTCCTCCAAGGAGGCGGAAGAGGAAATGGCCCGGGCCATGTCCGCCGGAGCGGCGGCCTATATGACGAAAAGCTCCTTCACCCCGGGCGCGCTGGCTGAACTGGTGAGGACATACACGGCCTGACTGTTTCCGGCGGTGATAAAAGCATATAATAGGCTATAGATATATACTACGGCGCACCGATGCGCCGGAGGGTGCGGCATTTTATGAAAATACTTGTTTTATATTTCAGCGCCACGGGCAACACTCGCCACGCGGCCGAATACATCGCCGGCAAGCTGCGTTCCGCCGGAGAGGAAGCGTCCGTCGCCTCCATAGAGGAACTGCCGCCGGAGCAGGTGCGGTGCGACATGCTCATCATGGGCTACCCAGTCAACGCCTTCAGCCTGCCGGGCAGCGTCAGGAATTATATTGCCGCCATGCCGGACCCGGACCTCAAGGGCGCATTCGTTTTCTGCACCATGGGCGCGTGGCCGGGCGACGCGGTGCGCAAGGGCCTTCTCGCGCTAAAGAAGCGGGGCTATGTCCCCCTGGGCGGCGCGGCGATAGCCATGCCGGCTGCGGGCAAGCTCTGCACGCTGGACAAAAACCATAAGGACGTGCGGGAACTGGCGGGCCGCGATTTCGGCGCGCTCCCGCAGGCCGACGCTTTCCTGGAACAGGTCAGCACCGTCATAGCCAGGATAAAAAGCGGACAGCCGGTCACATTTTCAACGGACGAGCTTGAAATTGACGCCCTGCCGTGGCTTTCCGGCCTGCTGGCCGACGCGCTGCGTCCCCTCGCGGCCAAATACCTGGCCGGCCACCTTAAGTCTGACGCCAAATGCACGGGCTGCGGATATTGCGCGCGCATATGCCCGTCCGGCGCGATAACAATATCCGGGAAAAAGGCCTCTTTCTCCAAACTTTGCGAGATGTGCCTGCGCTGCCTTAACCACTGCCCGGAGCATTCGATACAGCTCGGCGCCAAGACCGCCGGAAAATACCGCTACCGCGGCCCCGCCGGAGATTTCCGTCCCACGGAGAAAAAACGATGAAAAAATACTTTCCGCTTGCCCTGTCCGTGCTTTTGTGCGCCTGCGCCGCTGGCCGCAAGGGCCATGATTCGCGCATGACCGACGACCTGCCTAACGAGTCGGACCTCAGGAGAAAAACCGCGCCTCTCACCAGGATATACATAAAGGACGCCGAAAGCAGGGGTGTGAACCCCAACCACATGCAGGTGGGCGAAACACTGACCTTCGTTTTTGAAAGCAAGACGGCGGGCGCGACCAATCCGATATGGACGCCTTCCGGGGACTGCCTCAACATAATCTCCCTTAACATGACCACGGCCGACGCGCACCCGGCAGTGGAAGTAACCGCGAAAGACAAAGGCGAGTGCGCCATAGAGGTCATCGAACCCACGCTGACGGGCTGGAAAGGCTTCGCCCGCGTTCAGGTGGGGGACTAGGCGGCGCGGATGAAACAGGCTAAACACAGCAGTCAGAACAGCAACCTTTACGCCATAATACTCGCGGGCGGCTCCGGCACGCGGCTATGGCCCCTGAGCAGAAAGCTTCTGCCAAAGCAGTTCCTTGTGTTCGAGGACAACAAGACCCCGATGGAGGCAACAATAGGCCGCGTCACCCGTCTGGTGCCGCAGTCCAACGTCGTGGTCGTCACCAACAACCTTCACGCCTACGGCTCGGCCTACACCCAGCTCAAGCCGTACCGTACGCTCATTGAGCCGCAGGGACGCAATACGGCCCCGGCCATAGGTCTGTCGGCAAAATATATACTTTCACAGGGCAACCCGGACGCCATACTCGTCGTCATGCCGTCCGACCATGTCATCCGCCGGGAGGAGGCCTTCATCGACGCGCTCTCCCTCGCGGTGGAGGAAGCGGAACGCGGCAGGATAGTAACCCTTGGCATACGCCCCGACCGGCCGGACACGGGGTATGGATATATAGAGGCAGACAGCGGAGTGCCCGGCTGCGGCGCGCGTCCTGCGAAACATTTCGTTGAAAAACCGGATGAAGCAACCGCAAAAAAGTATCTGGAAGCCGGCAACTATTTCTGGAACGCGGGCATATTCGTCTTCAAGGCCTCGGTCATTCTGGACGAAATGGCCCGTCATATGCCGGAAGTGAGCCGCATGATGGACAGGATTGCCGCAGAATCATTCAAGCCGGACGGCATCGATTACAGGGCCTTCAACAGGATGTTCCCCGAACTGCCCTCCATCTCCATAGACTATGGCGTGATGGAAAAATCCTCCATCGTTTCCGTCATACCGTCCGATATCGGCTGGAGCGACGTCGGAAGCTGGATATCTTTTTACGACGTCTGCCCCAAGGACAGCAAGGGCAATGTGGTCCACGGCAAGACCATAGCGCTGGAATGCAGCAATAGCCTTCTTTACTCCACGGAAAGGGTGATAAGCGCCATAGGTGTTTCAGACCTTGCCATTGTGGAAACAGGCGACGCACTGCTTGTCTGCCCCCTTTCCCGCTCCCAGCAGGTGAAGGAAGTGGTCGACATACTAAGCCGGGAAAAGCGCCCCGAGGCCACGGAACATCTGACCGTGCGCCGCCCCTGGGGCTCATACACCCTGCTTGACGACGGCGACAACTACAAGGTCAAACGGCTCACCATAGCACCGGGCCAGAAAATCAGCTATCAGACTCACAAGCACAGGGCCGAGCACTGGACAGTAATAAGCGGCACGGCTTCCATAGTCATGGATGGCAACGAGCTTACGCTGAAGCCCAGCCAGTCCATAGACATACCGGTGGGGGCAAAGCACAGCCTGTCCAACCGCGGCACCGCCACGCTTGAGATAGTGGAAGTGCAGAGCGGACAGTATCTCGGGGAGGACGACATAGTCCGTCTTGAAGACGTTTACGGACGCCTTCAGGCATAAGCCTCCGTATTTGGAAAAGAAAGAAAAGCCCCCGCTGACGCGGGGGCTTTTTGTTTTTATGAAACGGAAACAGTCAGGGAACGCGGACGGCGGCGGCCGCCTCGAACATCGCGGCGGGCGCCAGCGGCGAGCCGGTGGCCGGGTCGGTCTGAAGGCGGTAAACGGTAAACATGCCGCCGAGGAAATGATGGACCGGGTCGGTGGGCAGGGGGCGGGTTTTCCAGTCCTCGAAAACGGTTATTTCGCGCGGCAGCTTCAGTATGGCGCGGCAGGGCCGCTCCTTGGTGGCGTAACAGCGGGTATCTTCAAAGCAGAGAGTGCGGTCGTTCTCCGAGCAGTGCATTTCCGTCAGGCTGGCCTTGTAGCCGGCAACAAGCTGGCGATGGAATTCGCGCAGGCCCTTCAAGCTATACTCGAAGCGTTCCGCGTCGTCCTTGAATTTTTCCTCCCATTGGATGGGCCGCACGAACAGCCGCGATATCGGCAGCGCGCGGTAGAATGACTGGCGGGCCTCGCGGGACTTATCTAGGAAGAATGGGGGGAAGGCGTCGCCCGGGGCAAACACCGCGCCGGAGGAGGCCACCACGCCGTGACGCAGTATCAGGCTGTCCCTTGAGGAACCGAAGAAAATGAGGCTGTCCCCGCCGCGTAGCCGGTCAAGGCCGAAGCTCTCCATCATGGGAACGATTATTTCCCCGGGCGCGGCGCCGCGCGGCCACTGGTAGGATTTAAAATAGAGTTTATAGTCCTGCGCGGAGTCCTTCTCCGGAACGGGATACCCCTCGTCAAGGAGCGCGTTAAGAGAACGGGCATCCGATTCGGGCCGCCCCTCCTCCGACAGGGAGAACGGGCGTCCTCTCTCGCAGTTGCGGCACTTGGTCTTTGGCTGTTCATCCACAAAGGTTATCTGGTAGCGGAAATATCTGTCCACACGCCAGCCGAAAGGCTGCTCCAGGTCCCTGGCGCGAGGGTCGTCCGGCAGGGCGGGAAGAGGTTTTACGGAAGACGCGGATTTGGGAGAAGAAACTTCCTTCGCGGGCGCGGAAACAGGCATCGAAGGGACCGAGGTGGAAACCTTGACCGAAGGAGGCGGCAGAACTATCTTGGCCTTTCCTTTCGCGGTCTTGCCTTTGATTTCCTGTCTGGCTGAGTCCTTCTTTGAAGCCGCGCGGGTCTTTTCTTTGGCCTTCTCCCGGCTTTTTTCTTTTTTGACCGCAGACTTCACGGGCTTGGAGGATTTGGTCTTGCTGTCCTGCACTGATTCCTTCTTCGCGGACGGCTTGGCCTTCTCCTTTGTCACGGCCTGAGGCTTGCCGGCCTTGGGAGCGACAGTCTCCTTACGTTCCTGATCATATGGAGAATAGGCCTTCTTCACGCTTTCGGTGGAAGCGGCCACGGCGGCAAGCTGCAGGGAAATGAGAATGAGTCCTGATAATATAATAGAAAACGGTTTCATAAAGCGCCTCCCAGTGTATTGAGTTTAGCCATTTTTAAATTGCGATACAATCTCAAAGATTAAATCGTTCCGAATAAACCGCCTTCACTCCGGCCCGGCGAAGCTGTTCCGGCATGGTCTCCATCATGCCGCCGGGACCGCACAAAAAAGCTTCCCTGGAAGCAGCGTCAGGCACAAGCCGCAGTATCGCGGCCGCGTCGGGATGGCGGTTTTCTCCCGGCCAGGAGGAATCCCGCGTCATGATA
>CAYPTM010000084.1:0-8621 GCA_964413345.1 uncultured Elusimicrobiales bacterium | reverse complement strand
CACGTTTGAAAAAACCGCGGTCCTGTATTCGAAAGTGGCGTAATCTATGACTATTTCCTCGCCCTGGCGTATGGAACGGAGGGCGTAGAACCGGGGCTTGCCGCCCGGAGTCACCTTCATGAAGGCGTTAGGCTCGCAGGAATGGTTTATGAAAGCGGACGGGCCCTTTGGCTCGTAATGGACATCCCAGCCGACCTGATAGGAATACTTGGTCTGCAGGGGGGTAAGTTCCCCATCCTCACGAAAAAGAAGCGCGCCCTTGCGTATGGGACGCGCAGCCACAAGAGTCTTGCCGAATTTGGATTTGCCTATTACGCATTTGTCGCCGGGCATTATTTTTTCCTGTAAGAGGGAGTTATCATCACGGCCGGCAAGGTGCCCTGAGGCTTAGGCGCCGCCGCCGGCTTCTGCACGGCTGGGGCGGCAGGCTGGACAACAGCAGGCTTCACGGGAACAGCTTTAGGCGCGGGAGCCGCAACAGCGGGTTTGGCGGCAGGGACAACCGGTTTAGCCGCTGCGGGTTTTGCCGGATGAGCAACCGCCGGTTTTGCCACCGCAAGTACAGCGGGCTTTGAAGCAGGGAGCTTGTACGCGACTGGCTGCGCCGCGGGTTTGGCGGGCACCGCCGGTTTCGCCGGAACGACCGCCGGTTTCACAGGAGCAGGGGCGGGAGCGTGCGCAGCCGGCTGAGCTGCCGGGCGTACTGGCGCGGGCCTGGCTGCGGCCGGTTTCTGCTTGCCCTGTGACCCATACGGATTGCCCTTGAAAACGTTTATGGCAGGCATTTCGGCCTGTTTGACGGGGGCTGCGGCGGGCCGGGCTGCCGGCACCGGGGCAGGTTTTGGCTGTTCAGGTACGGCTGCAGCGGGCGCGGGCTGCTTGATATCGGAGCGGACGTAAGGACTGGGAACCTTGCCGTCAGGGTCCACCACGGAAGGCTCCACTTCATGAGCCTCGGCGGAAGACTCCTCGATTATTTTTGCGCTCCTGGCCTGAACGGCCAGCGCGCAGGAGAACAGCAGTACCGCCAGAAAAATCGTCTTTTTCATCTCATACTCCCGTGGTTTAATACGTATATTAAACGGATTTTGAATATCCGCGTCAAACCGAAAAAGGCGCAAAAAAACGTCCCGCGACATTAACGCCGCGGGACGTTTCACAATTCTTGCCGGAACCGCCTACTCTGTCATGTAGGCTATGTCCTCGTAAGGCGTGCGGTAGAGCGGCTGTTTAAGGCGCTTCTGGTCGAAGACGTGCCCGAACAGGCCGATGGACCGCCCGACCACGAACAGCGCGTTGAGGCAGCCGAGCTTCACTATCTGGTCTATCTCCTCCTTGGAGAACAGGCCGGTGGAAGACAGCAGGTCCACGAAGCAGATGCCTATGCAGCCGTCCACGTTGAGGATTAGCGTGCCCTTCTTGGCGGTGGTCAGCTTCTCCACCTCGAGGGCATAGTCCAGCAGCGGCGTGGTCTTGAAGTTCTTCTTGCAGAACTTCTTGAGCAGGGTAACGCGCATGTCCGGATTGGTCACGCTCTTAACCTTGTGGCCGATGCCGGGGATGGGGGTATCCTTGCCCTTCATCTCCCTGATGAACTGCTCGGGGGTGAGGCCGGCCTCATAGGCGCGCTTGAACTCCTGCGCCGCGCCGTCGATGGCTCCGCCGAAGCGGGGCCCGATGGTCAGCAGACCGGAGACCAGCGAGGAAATGATGTCCTTCCCCGCGCGGGCCGTGACTATGGCGTTATGTGCGCCGGACACGGCGGGGCCGTGGTCGGCCGTCAGCATTATGGCGATTTCCAGGTACTTGCGCGCATAGGCCGGCAGCTCTTTCTTGAACCAGAGGAGGCCGATGACGCCGCCAATGCCCATTTCCTTCTCTTCGATGACGGTGGAGATGGGTATTCCGCAATACTCCAGCTCCTCCTTCTTGTCGTTGGAAATGGTGTTTATGAAGATGGTCGGCTTGCGGATCTTGCCTTCCTTCAGCGCCTGGGCGTAGTCCATGGGCATGGACGGAGCTTCCACTTCCGGCGCGGGCTTTATGACGCCCTTGGCGACGAGGCCCTTGTAGGTCTCGTTAATCTTGTCGCCGTAATCGTCGAAGGAGTTCGGAACAACGGCGCCCGCCTCGCGCAGGGCCTTGTTCTTGGCGTCCGCGGTCTCAAGGTCGCTGTTGGCCTTGGCGCCCGCGTGGCCGAACTGCACGCCGCCGGAGAACATCTTGGCGCAGGTGCCGGTGACCCAGATGACCAGCGGCTTCTTTATTTTGCCGGCCTTGAGGGCCTCGACTATGCGGAGCTCTTCCGTCCCGCCTATTTCGCCGAGGGCGGCTATCATCTTCACCTCGGGGATGGCTTCGTAGCGGAGGATGTGGTCCAGCAGGGTCGAACCGGGATAGGAGTCGCCGCCTATTGCGATGCCCTCATAGAGACCGTCGCTGTTGCGGGCGATGATGTTGTAGCACTCGTTAGACAGGCCGCCGGATTTGGAGACGAACCCGACGCTGCCAGGGCGGTGCAGCTTGCTTTCCACGATATTGTCGATGGTGCCGGCGGTGTTGCCTATCTTGAAGCAGCCGGCCTTTATGCCGCCGACCGTGGCGGGGCCTATGACCATCTTGTCAATCTTGCGGGCATAGGCGGCAATCTGCCGCGCGCGGCGCTCGGGCACGCCTTCCGCTATGACGGTGACGCTGCGGATGGCGGGCAGGTTGAGGGCCTCCATCGTGGTTGCGTAGGCGCTGCGGAAGGAGGCGAAGTTGACCACCGTGTCCGCGCCGGGCTGCGCGGCTGAGGCCGCGGTCAGGTTGCGGTATACGGGGATGAGTATTTCCTTGCTGCCGAAGAAGGCCTTGTGCACCCCGTCCTTGCCGGGGTCCACGACGGCGGCCACCGACGGGGTTTTCCGGCGGCAGACGTAGTCGAAGTCCAGCATGCGCTGTATGGCGTTGACCTGGAGGCCGTAGACGATGGCGCGGGTGTCCTTAGAAAATATTTCCGGTGTCATTATTTTGCACCTCCAAGCGACATAGAAACAATCTTCGTCATGTGGGTCTCGGGGCCGTAGACGTCGATGGGCACGCCCAACGTCCTGCCCAGCTGGCGCATCTTCTCGAGGCCGACCTTGTAGTTGGGGCCGCCGCGGCGGACGAATATCTTAACGTTGTTCGCCACCAGCTTGTCCTTGAACTCGGTGAGGGCCTTTATGATGCCGGAGAAAGTCTTCGCCACGTCGGTAAAGTTGGCTATGCCGCCGCCGATGATGAGGACCTTACCGCGGGAATCTTTCTCGCGGGTCATAAGGTCGAGGACGGTCTTGGCGTACTGGTAGGTGAACTCCTCGGAGGGGTCCCCGGAGTATTCGCCGTAGTTTGCCAGCTCCTTGCTGAAGCCCAGGTCGCAGACAGTGTCGGCGTAGATAACGGAAGCGCCGCCGCCCGCCACCATGGTCCAGATGCGGCCCTTGGGGTTAAGGACGGTCAGCTTGAGGGACGCGCCGGTCTGCTCGTCGAGGTGCTTTATGAACGCCTCTTCCTTCGTCATGGTCATGCCGAAGGCGGCGGGGAACTCCATGTCGCCCCAGAGCTTGTGCGTCTCGAAGGCGGAGGTGTCATCCACCTTGGCCACGAGGTCGAGCGGGATTATGGCGTCGCCGCTGAAGGTGAAGGGGTTTATCTCCAGATAGGAGAAACCGCCCTCGGCGTAGAGCTTGTGCAGCGAGCGCAGGAATTTTATTACGGCCTCGCGGCGGGAGCCTAGCTCCGGCAGCTTGAACTCGACCTCGTCGGCAGAGGAGAGTATGGGCACGCGGGTCTCGATGACCTTGTCCCAGTTCTCCTCCACGTAGATGCCGCCCTTGGTGGAGAAGTATACCGTGTCGTAGTCGCGGCTGGAGCTTATGGCAACGTAGTACTCCTCGTCATCCTTATGCGGAGTGAAGGGTTCTATGAGGAAGTGGGTGAGCGTACCGGTGGTCTTGCCGACCGTTGTCTGCTTGTTCATCCGCTCGCCTATCCATTTCCACGCCGCGGCCCAGTCTGCGTTAAGGCAGATGAGGCCGTGCTTTCCGCGCTTGCCGAAAAGCTGGTCGGGCTTGACCACGAGCTTCTCGGTCTTAAGCCACGGGTGCCTGGCCAGGATGTCCTTCTCGTCGGTTTCAGGGGTGACGAGGGCGAGTTTCCCCGCCCTTTCCGCCATCGCCGGAACATCCTTGGCCAGCCACTCAAACAGCATTCTCTTACCGTCGTACTCACGTATGCCGCGCTGGGCCATAATATAGTTTTCTCCTTAAACCTACTTCGCCATCAGTTCGCCGAGGCGCTTGGCCACGGCGTCGAGGAACCCTTCGGTCGTCTGGTACTTGGCGGGCTTGGGGTCCATGAGAGGAACAAGGTCCTTGGTGACTATGCCGCTCTCGATGCAGTCAATGACGGCCTTCTCGACCTTCTCGCCGAAGGCGGTCACTTCCGGGGTGTTGTCGAGCTCGCCGCGCTTCTTGATGCCGCCGGTCCACGCGAAGATGGAGGCGACGGAGTTGGTGGAAGTGGGATTGCCCTTGAGATGCTCGTAATAGTGGCGCTTCACGGTGCCGTGGGCGGCCTCGTACTCGTACTTGCCGTCCGGCGAGACGAGGACCGAGGTCATCATGCCCAGGCTGCCGAAGCCGGCCGCGACCATGTCGGAGAACACGTCGCCGTCGTAGTTCTTCATGGCCCAGAGCATGCCGCCTTCGTGCTTCATAACCTGCGCGACCGCGTCGTCGATGAGGAGGTAGCGGTAGTTGATGCCGGCCTTCTGCATCTCGGCCTGGTGCTTGGCCACCTGCTCCGCGAATATCTGTTTGAAGCGGGCGTGATATTTCTTGGAGATGGTGTCCTTCACGGCGAACCAGAGGTCCACCTTCTCGCTTATCGCGTAGTTGATGCAGGACACGGCAAAGGAAGTTATGGACTTGTCCGTGTTGTGTATGCCCATGGTGATGCCGGGGCCCTTGAACTCGTGCACGACGATTTTCTGCGCGGGCTCGGTGGCGCCGGCGGGGATGAACTGCATCTCAACCTTGCCGGGGCCGTCGATGACCATCTCGGCCGACTTGTAGAGGTCGCCGTAGGCGTGGCGGCCTATCATGATGGGCTTCTTCCAGCTGCGGACGGCGGGGGCGATGTTCTTGACCATGATGGGCTTGCGGAACACGGTGCCGTCGAGATAGCTGCGAATCTGGCCGTTGGGAGAGGGCCACTGTTTCTTGAGAGTGTATTCCTTCACGCGGTCGGCGTCCGGGGTGATGGTGGCGCACTTTACGCCCACGCCGTACTGCGCTATCGCCTTGGCGGAATCGAGGGTTATCTTGTCGTCGGTCTCGTCGCGCTTCTTCACGCCGAGGTCGTAGTACTTGAGATCCACATCCAGGTAGGGCAGGATAAGCTTCTGCTTTATCATGTCCCAGATTATCCTGGTCATTTCGTCGCCGTCCATCTCCACGATGGGGGTCTTCACTTTTATTTTGGCCATTGTCTTGGTCTCCTGTTGTTTTATCCTTTAAATGTTCACGCCACCTTATTTGGAGGTCGTGTAGTTGAGCAGGCCGCCGGCGAGCACTATCTCGCGCTGGCGGGCGGACATGGTGTAACGGGCTTCAATGGTCTCGCCGGTGCGCTCGTTGCGGAGCATGACGGGCTTGTCCTGGGCCACGGATTCCTTCCAGTTGGCGGAGGTAAGCTTGTCGCCCTGCTGTATCTTCTCGTAATCGGCGGGATTGGCGAACATCAGCGGCAGTATGCCGAAGTTGATGAGGTTCGCGGAATGTATGCGCTCGAAGCTCTTGGCGAGGACGGCCTTCACGCCCAGGTACATCGGGCACATGGCGGCGTGCTCGCGGCTGGAGCCCTGGCCGTAGGATTCGCCCGCCACGATGACGTTGTGCAGCTTGCCCTTGTTGTCGAGGCAGCGCTTGGCGAAGGTGGCGTCGTTGTTCTCGAACACGAACTGGGCGTACTTCGGCACGTTGGAGCGGTATTTGAGGCGCGCGCCGGCCGGCATGATATGGTCGGTGGTTATCTTGTCGCCGAGCTTTATCATCACCGCGCCGTCAAGGGCCTGGGGCATGGCCTCGTTGCGCGGAGGCTCGCCGATGTTGGGGCCGCGCAGCACTTCGGTCCCCTTGCCGTCCTCGGCGGGGAAGATGAACATGCTGTCGTCGATGAGGAACTTCTTCGGCTCCTTCACCTCGGGATAGGGAATGCCGAGCTTGTCCGGGCTGGTGAACTTGCCGGTGAGGGCGGCCGCTGCGGCCACCTCGGGGCTGGCCAGATAGACCTGGGCGTCCTTGGTGCCGCTGCGGGCCTCGAAGTTGCGGTTGGAGGTGCGGACGGAAACGCCGGCGGAATTGGGCGAGAAATGATTGCCGATGCAGAAGCCGCAGGCGTTCTCCATGATGCGGCCGCCGGCTGCGACAAGCGCGTCGTAAGCGCCGCTCTTTATCAGCATGCGCACCACCTGGCGGGAGCCGGGGGCTATGCCCAGGCTGACGTTCCGGGCGATGTGGCGGTCCTTGAGCATTCCGGCCGCTATCATCATGTCCTTATAGGAAGAGTTGGTGCAGGAGCCGATGCAGACCTGATTGACTTCCATGCCCTCGACCTCGGAAACTTTCTTGACATTGCCGGGGCTGTGCGGGGCGGCCACGAGCGGCTCTATGGTGGAAAGGTCCAGGTCTATGACGCGGTCGTACTTGGCGTCTTCGTCGGCCTTGAGCTCCTTCCAGGAGCGGCCGCGGCCCTGCGCCTTGAGGAAAGCCCTGGTAACCTCGTCGGAAGGGAAGACGGAGGCGGTCACGCCCATTTCCGCGCCCATGTTGGTGATGGTGGCGCGCTCGGGTACGCTGAGGTTGGCCACGCCGGGGCCGCCGTATTCGAGCATCACGCCCACGTTGCCCTTGGTGGTGAGTATTTCAATCATCTTGAGGATGACGTCCTTCGCGGACACCCACGGGCGGAGCTTGCCGGTGAGCTTTACGAGATAAACTTTGGGGCAGGTAAGGTAGAACGGCCCGCCGCCCATGGCAACCGCGACGTCAAGGCCGCCTGCACCGATGGCTATCTGGCCGATGCCACCGCCGGTTGGAGTATGACTGTCGGAACCGAGCATCGTCGTGCCGGGCTTGCCGAAGCGTTCAAGATGGACCTGGTGGCAGATGCCGTTGCCGGCGCGGGAATAGACTATGCCGAACTTCTGCGCCACGGTCTGAAGATAGCGGTGGTCGTCGGCGTTTTCAAAGCCGACCTGGACCGTGTTGTGGTCCACGTAAGAAACGGACAGATCCGTTTTGATTTCACCCAGTCCAAGCGCCTCGAACTGCAGGTAGGCCATTGTGCCGGTAGCGTCCTGCGTAAGGGTCTGGTCTATGCGTATCCCTATTTCCTTGCCGACAACATACTCTCCTTCCTTGAGATGAGCCCGGAGAATCTTCTCAACGATGTTTTGTCCCATTTCCTTCCTCCATGTGCTCTCCCCGTTGGGGAGAGCTTTCGCCGTCGGAGCTCATATGCGTCTACTCCGTTGGGCGCTAAATCATTAAGTAATTTTTGCTAAATAGTGAGGCCCGCACATTGACAGAAGTCAATAATTCTTTACATCCCCCTGTGGCGGTCAATGCCCCACTAAATGAAATGCCGCCGCGTTGCATCCTGCCCGGCTTTTGATTACACTATGATATAAAGACAAAAGATTCCAGACCTTTAACAGCCCGCACGAAGGACAGAAACCATGGCCAACACCTTTCCCTTTATAAAAGCAAACAGAATCCTTATGACAGCGCTTGCGGCGCTGTGCCTGCTGTGCGCCCCCGCCATTAAGGCCGCGCAGGACATGGCGGACTTCCCTGTTTTCTTCGCCCTGCCGGCAAGCGCCATGCTGCCGAACAGCTATGGCCTGACCAAGTATCTGCCCGGGGAAATAACCACGGGAGCCTATCATCCGGCGAACCCGCCCTATTTTCAGGCCGCAAAAGTATCTCACGCCAGCGCGGCCAAGAAGCTGGCGGCAAGCGGCATGGTGCAGACCGGCGACGTCATACTCACGCTGCGCCCGGAATGGGCTTATCGCGGCGCATATCCTGACATGATGATGGGCATAAGCCACGCTGGCTTCGCTTTCGTAGAAAACGGCCAGGTTTACAATCTGGACAACCCGATCACGTCTTTTTACATCGGAAATTTCAGCGGGAAACATTACACGGACGCCAAGACCCTCCATATAGTCCGGCCGAGAAACCTGACCGAAAAACAGAAAAAGAACCTGCTTGGCTGGTCCAAGCGCATATACGCCAACGCCAGCCGGTTCTTCGGAGGCTATGAACCGCTCCCTGGAAGGATATCTTTCAATCATCAGTACGCGGAGCCTTCCTATGTAAACGCGCCCAACTTCCCCGCCACACTGGGGCGCATAGCCCTGGGAGACAAAGATAACGCCGGAGTGAGCGTGTTCTGCTCCGAATTCGTCTGGGCCATGCTCGCCCTGAAAAACTGCGACCCGGAAAAGGACGCCAAGCAGTTTATAGCCGACACTCCCCCCTCATGCGTGAAGCCTCCCTTCTCCCCCATGCCGCTGATGGGCGATTACT
>CAYPTM010000083.1:0-8788 GCA_964413345.1 uncultured Elusimicrobiales bacterium | reverse complement strand
GTGGGCCCTCGCGGAGGACCCCGGCCCGATAATAGCCGAAGCCTTCCGCAAGTATAATGTGGAGCCGGAGCAGTTCCTTTCCGCCATCAAGCTTTCCGAAATGCCGGCCCCCGCGCCCGCGGCCGAAAAAAAGTATTCCGCTCCGGGCGGCCTTGAGATGCTGCTCGCCGTGGGCAAGGACCTGAGCGCGGCCTGCACCGCCGGCACGCTTTCCAAGATAAGCGGCCGGGCCAACGAACTAGCCGCCCTTGTGCAGGGGCTGGATCCCGCGTCCGGCAAAATACCGCTTCTGGTCGGGCCGCAGGGCATAGGTAAGGGCATGCTGGCCGGAGCGGTGGCATGGCTTTCCCTCGATCCGAAGGCTCCGCCTTACCTGCGCGGCGCTGCCGTGCTTGAAATAGGCGCGGACGACCTGCTCAAGAATTCCAGCACGCACGGCGGATTCTCCAAGCTGCTCGCGAAGCTGGTGTCGGAGATAGAATCCTCTTCCGGCGTGGTGGTTTACATCCGGGACATACACAATTTTCTGGACATGGCCGCCCGGGAGGGCGGCAGCGGCATTTCTCCGCTCATTTACGGCGGCAGCGCGCGCCTTGTCTGCGCCACGGATGAGGAGGGCTTCTCCCGCTTCATCGCGAAAGACGCGGCGCTCTCCTCCCGTTTCGCGAAGATTGTGGTGCCGGAACCCTCCGCGTTCGAGACTGCCGCCATCCTGAAGGAATACCGCCTGCGGTTTGAAAACGATTACAGCCTGCGCGTGTCGGAAAAGGCCATGGTTTCGGCTCTGGACCTGGCCTACAAGATGCCAATACCGGGCGCGAATCCTAAGAAGGCCATTTCTCTTCTGGACAAGGCCTGCCAGAAGGCCCGTATGCCGGCGGGTTCCGTTCCGGCGGCACTGCTTGCCGAGATGACGACTGTCGCACACCAGTTCAATCTGGACATGACGCCCGACGTCCACGAAGGCTGGGTGGTGGCTGTCGCCGCCGAAGCGGCCCAGAAACCGATGGCCCTTGTGGCCTCCAAGCTGCGCGCGGTCACGCAGGCTCGCGCGGCCGGCATAGGCGCCACGCTCAAGACCGCGGTCATCGGGCAGGATGAGGCGGCCGACCTGCTGGCCAAGTCCCTGCGCGACTCCTACGGCAAGAGCGACAAGCCGCTTGTCTTCATGTTCGCCGGGGCCAAGGGCGTGGGCAAGACGGAGATGGCGCGCGCCATATCGACCGGCCTTTTCGGCGCCGGTTCGGAAACGCTTTATTACGAGATGGAACGGTACAACCGCCCGGAAAGCCTCAAGAACGTTTTCGGCTCGGGCGACGGCTCCGGCGTGCTGCCGCAGGCGCTTTGCGAGCGTCCCAAGAGCGTGGTGGTCTTCGAGAACACTGAAAACACCATGCCGCTTTTCTATGAATACCTGGGCGAATTTTTGAAGCGCGGCGTTGCGGCCGATTTTTCCGGGCGCAAGGTGCCTCTTTCCGGCGCGATATTCGTGCTCACCACGGCCGTGTTCTCCCGCTCGCAGGGCGGCAGGAATCCCGCCTCATCCCCGGCCGAACTGGTCAAGCGGGTAAAGACATTTTTGCCGCCGCAGTTCTACGGGCAGCTTTCCGGCGTGGTGCCCTTCGCTCCGCTGAGCGAGGCGATGGCGTCCAAGGTGCTGCTTGTCTGGCTGGGCCAGCTCCGCAACCGTTTCCGTGACGAGTTCCATATCAATCTCAGCGTGGCGAAGAGCGTGGAATCGCTTCTTATAGAGCGGGGTCTTGACCCGGAGCGCGGCGTCCGTCAGCTGAAGATGACCTTCGATGAGATGGTCAACGTGTCGCTCCAGAACGTAATAAACCGCCGGCTCCTGTCCCAGTCGCAGGAGTGGAGGGTGGCGGCCATGGACGGCGCTGTCGTGTTCCTGCCGAAGCTGCCGCAGGGGTAGAGCCAGGCCGGAAATATCTTATAATTGCGGTTGTGGTTATTCCAATCGCGGATCAGGGTGCGCTATGCGTTATTTCGTTTACATGAATGCGAAGGTTCTCGGGCCGGTGGAGAAGGACAAGCTTACGGAGATTCCCAATTTCGGACCCAAGACTCTGGTTTGCGTGGAGCGGGAAGGGGATGGCCGTTCCAAGGCCTGGATCATGGCCGGCACGATGTCCGAGCTGGCACCCCTGTTTCCGGGCGTTCCGGCTCCAGCTCAGCCAGCTCCGGGCAAGGCGCCGGAATCCGGCCAGCCAGCGCGCGTGCTGCACGACCAGATTGAACGGCTCAATACCCTTTTGGACAATCTTAACGCCTCTGCTCCGGCGGACCAGCCGGCCCGGCCCGCGCCGGAAAACACCCCAAGCTCGGAGATACTGAAAAATCTGTCTGTGCTGGCGAAGGAACTGCCGGAGGCGGAAAAAAACGCTGAGGCCGCCGGAGTTCCTCCAGCCGCTGAGGCCCCTCAAACCGCCGTGCCTCCTGTGGTCAGTGAATCCGCTCCCGCATCTCCTGAAATTCCAGCCACCCCGCCGCAGCCGGAGGCTGGGCCCAGGGCCGTTCAGCCCGAGGAGCGTCCGGCTCCGGCAAAAGGCAAAGGCCGCGGTGCGAAGCCGTCCAGGGAAAAGAGCAGCAAGGCCGGGCTGCCGGAAGGCTGGAGCCGCGCGACCTTTATAGTGAAGGAAGAGTATCTGGAGAAGTTAAAGGACTATTCCTACTGGGAAAGGCTTACGCTGAAGGAAGCCCTGGACGGGGTGTTGTCACAGTTTTTCAAAGGCCGGGAAATACGGCCCCGCCGGAAGCATTGAGCGCGTTTTCGCGAATTAAGCCGCGGATTTCCGGTTCAGTAAATGGAGAAGCACTTTTCCAGTATGGCGTAGGAAGCTTTGTACAGACCGGGGGCTTTTGATTCTCTGGGCCCGCCTATGTTCAGCATGGCGGGCTTCACGGTTTCAAGGAATTCTTCTATTTTTTTGACGGACGCGTCAGTCCCTTCCCGCACGTCAACCAGCAGGACGGGTTTGCAGTGTTTTTTCGCGGAGTCGAGGGTGAAAAGCGTGCCGCCGGTTATAAGGCCCATGTGCATGATGACTGTCGCGTCGGCCTGCATGGCGTTCTGTTCTATGGGCGGATACGGTTCCGCCGTGGGGGCCGGGGTGAGGCCGTAAAAGGGGGCGATGGGCCCGTCTTCCGCCATTCCGCCGGCGGGCATATTGCCGCCTATGGGTATGGCGTTGGCGCGGGCGGCGTCAAGGCCGCTGCGGTCCGCGCCGGTTTCGCAGCCGGAGATGATTTTGAACGGGACGAATCTCATAAAAGCATTATACAAACAGCGCGGCGTGCGCCGCTGAAAGACGCAGGATAGCTATCATCGGAGGATGGAGACTCAACTATGACAGCCAGATTTCTAGTAGTCATACTCAAAATACTGCTGCGCCTGAGATATAAAATAAAAGTCACCGGACTGGATAAGATAAAGCCGGTCAAGGGCAGGGGCACCCTGTTCCTGCCGAACCATCCCGCGATATCAGACCCTCCCCTCCTTTTCTCCATACTCTATAAACGCTTCCATCCATATCTGCTCGCGGACAAGGACCGCGTTAAGATACTTTCGCACCTCGGTCTGAAGGACGAGCTGCATCTCATAGAAATGCCGGACCCTGCCGTCTACGGCCCCGCCGCCCGCGTGGAGATTGAGAAAAAGGTGGCCGAGATAGGGCGTATCCTGGCCGCGGGCGGGAACGCGCTGGTTTATCCGGCCGGAAGGATTTATCGCAGCCGCCGGGAAGACCTGCGCGGCGCAAGCGCTACCGAAACCCTGCTCAAGGCCGCGCCTGACGCGCGCATAGTGCTGGTCCGCACCACGGGGCTTTGGGGCAGCATGTTCAGCACGTGCAAAGGCCGTCCGGAAATAATCAGCTCGTTCGGCGGCGCGGCGGTGATGCTGGCCATGAACCTTTTCTTTTTCATGCCCAAACGCCGGGTGACCGTGGAACTGGCCGAGGACACTCATATCCGTTCGCTCAAGGGCCGCGCCGCCATAAACGAATACCTTGAAAAGTATTACGCCGCAGCGGAACAGCCCGCTTCAAGCGTTCCCTATTTCTTCTGGCTTGGAAGCCATCCCTACCAGCTGCCGGAACCGGCACCGCTTCACGACAACGCCGACATCATAGCCGTTCCCGGCCCGGTCCGGGAGGCCGTGCTGGCCAAGCTGAAGGCCATTTCCGGGGTTACGCAGCTTCAGGAGGGTTTCCGCCTTGACGGCGAGCTTTCCCTGGACAGCCTTTCCATCATGGACCTTGCGGTATGGATAGAGGAGGAGTTCGGCTATCCCGTGGACAACCCCGCCGCGCTGGAAACAGTGCACGATGTTCTTCTCGCCGCGTGCGGCAGCGTGGTCAAGCCTGCGGGCGCCGGCATGCGCCCGCCAAGCAAAGCCTGGCTTATCCCTCCGGCCCGCGCCGCCGCCGTGCCGGAAGCGGACAATGTTCTGCAGGCTTTCGGCCGCCAGCTCCGCCTCGGCATGGACCGGCCTATATGCGCCGATGGCATGGCCGGGGTGAAGAGCTTCCGCACCATATGCACGGGGGTGTTCCTGCTTTCCGAGGAGATCGCGCGTTTTGAGGGGGATTACATCGGCGTTATGCTCCCCGCTTCCACCGCCGCGCCCGCGCTGACGCTTGCCGTCATGCTGGCGGGAAAGACGCCGGTCATGATAAACTGGACGGCCGGCATAAAGAATCTTGAGGCCCCGCTTGAGAAGCTGGGGGTCAGGAAGATACTCACCTCTCAGGCGCTGGTGTTCAAGCTCCGCGCCCGCGTGGAGGACCTGGGCGACCTTGACTCCAAGTTCGTCATGCTTGAGGAAATAGCCGACAGATTCACCGTCTGGCGCAAGCTGGGCGCCATGTTGCGCACTTTCACGGGCGTGGACGCAATCGAGAATGCTCCCGTGCGGGAAGAGGCGTGCGTGCTGTTCACCAGCGGTTCCGAAAGCGTGCCCAAGGCCGTGCCGCTCACGCACGGGAACGTCCTCTCCAACATGCGCGACATGCTTCATTTCTTCTCGTTCAACAACCGTGACGTCATGGTAGGCATACTGCCCCCATTTCACAGCTTCGGGCTGAACTGCACCACCTTCCTGCCGCTTTGCACGGGCCTGCGCGTTGTCTACCATCCGAATCCCACCGAGGGCGCGGCCGTGGCGGAGCTGGTGGCCGCGTACAAAGGGACCATGCTTATCGGCACGCCCACTTTCCTGACCGGCATACTGCGCTCGGCGGAAGCGGGGGAGCTGTCCTCCATGCGTGTGATGGTGTCCGGCGCGGAAAAGTGCCCGCGCCGCGTATACGAAGAGCTAGAGCGCAACTGGCCCCAGGCGCGGCTTGTGGAAGGCTACGGCATAACTGAATGCTCGCCCGTGGTTTCGGCAAATCCTTACGAGAATCCGAAGGACGGCTCGATAGGCGTGCTGATGAAGACTGTTTCCTGCGCGCTGATGGACCCGGACACGGAAGCCATAACCCCGCCGCCCGGCAAGGGCATGCTGCTGGTCAGCGGCCCTTCCATATTCGGCGGGTATATCAACTATTCCGGCACCTCTCCCTTCGTGGAGCATGAAGGCAGGCGGTGGTACAAGACCGGCGACATCGTCCGGGTGGACGGGGACGGTTACCTTTTCTTCGAAGGCCGCCTGAAACGCTTCGTGAAACTGGGCGGTGAGATGATTTCCCTCCCGGCCATAGAAGACGCGCTCAACGCGGCCTTCCGCAGGCCGGAGGACGATGCTCCCATCCTCGCGGTGGACGCGGTCTCGGCGGACGAAAATCCCCTGCTCACTCTGCTGTCCGTGCGGGACATAAGCCGCGAGGCCGCCAATAAGGCGATAGTCCAGTCCGGCCTGTCGCCGCTGCATAATATCAGGCAGGTTGTGCGGGTGCCGGAAATACCCGTGCTCGGAACCGGCAAGACCGATTACCGCGCCATCAAGAAAATACTGTCAGGCGATGTTCCGGTCGCGAAGTAGTTTTCCCTTCAAAAAAGGCTCCGTCGGCGTGTACTACTGCGCGCTGACGGAGTTTTTTGATTCCCCACGTTTTTTGCCGGAGAACGAAAGAAATTCAGGGGCCGGCGCGGCCATGCCGCAATCCTCCGTGTTCGCGCTCCGTTCCCGCGCCGCCCGGCGGCTTATTCTGGGAGGCATATGCGGCATGCCTCCCGCAAAACTTGTTTTCGAGACCGGTCCGCACGGCAAGCCCTTGCTCCGGGGCGGTCCGCATTTTTCCGTTTCCCATTGCGGCGACAGGTTTGTCATAGCGGTTTGCGCGGTGGCGGCTGTCGGCGTGGATGTGGAAAACCCCGCCCGGAACGCCGATTTCGATTCGCTGAGCCGCAGGATCATGTGCCCCGCGGAGCGGGAGGATTTTGCCCGGCTGGACGCGGCGGGGAGGAGGGCTTTTTTCATGCGGATATGGACCGCCAAGGAAGCCGCGCTGAAGGCGGCGGGAACCGGATTAGGCGGCGCCCCTGTCTTTTTTGACGTTCGCGGATACGGCCCCGTGGCGGTGGCGGGCGGGCAGTATTGGCTGTCGCGTCTGAGCCTGCCGGACGGGTTCGAGGGGGCGGTATGCGCCGCAGGCGGGGCCGCCAGGGAAATCGTTTTTGCGCCGCTTGACGCTGCTGATTTTTCCGGCCGGTCCGGCTCTCCCGCCTGAACTTTTGCCCTTGCCATGTCACTTTCGTATAATAACTATGATACAGGCGGCGAAAGCCGCCATACACATAACGCGGAGGATTCACATGGCGAAGCCCAAGAAATCTGATTTCCTTAAGGACACAATCAAGCACATAGACATCAAGAAGCACAACTTTGTCAAACTGGTGGAGGACATGAACGACATGGCCTTCTCCTCCCGGGACCTCGCCCGCGCGGCCATGATTTACGACAAGATGCTGGCCGACAAGAAGACTTCCGTCATCCTGTGCCTTGCCGGTTCCCTGTTCTCCGCCGGCCTCAAGAAAGTCGTCGTGGACATGATAAACAACAACATGGTCGACGCCATAGTTTCCACCGGCGCGAACATTGTGGACCAGGACTTCTTTGAAGCCCTCGGCTTCAAGCACTACAAGGGCACCCCCTACAACATCGACGACAACGTTCTCCGCGATCTGCATATCGACCGCATCTATGACACATTCATAGATGAGGACGAGCTCCGCATCTGCGACGACGCCATGACCGGCATCGCCAACAGCCTTGAGCCCCGCCCCTACTCTTCCCGCGAAATCGTGGCCGAGATGGGCCGCTATCTGGTGAAGAAGGCCAAGAACCGCGACTCCGTGGTCCTGTCGGCCTACCTGAAGGGCGTACCCATCTTCGTGCCGGCCTTCTCCGACTGCTCGGCCGGGTTCGGTTTCGTCCACCACCAGTGGAACAACCCCCAGAAGCACGCGTCCATCGACTCCGCCAAGGACTTCCTCGAACTTACCAAGATCAAGATAAAAGCGGGCGAGACCGGCATCATCATGATGGGCGGCGGCGTGCCGAAGAACTTCACGCAGGACATCGTCGTGGCGGCCGAAGTGCTTGGCTTCGACGTTTCCATGCACAAATACGCCATACAGGTCACGGTCGCGGACGTGCGCGACGGCGCGCTTTCCAGCTCCACGCTGAAGGAAGCCAGCTCCTGGGGCAAGGTGGACCAGGGCTTCGAGCAGATGGTCTATTCCGAAGCTACGCTTGCCATGCCCATCATCGTGGGCTACGGCTACAACAAGGGCGCCTGGAAGACCCGCAAGGCCCGGAATTACTCGGCCATGCTGGACGCCGAAAACGCCAAGATAGAGAAAGCCACCTGCAAGTGCTGCGCCTAAGCTGAGGCGAAGCTGAATATTGTTCCGCGCGCCGCAGTATATAATGCGGCGCGCGGATTTGAAAACTTAAGCGGTATCCAGTGCTATAACCGCGAATGAGTGCCGGGCGTGGACGGAATCCGCCGCGATATGGTGCCCCTCAGGGGCCGGCGCGCGGATTTGAAAACTTAAGCGGTATCCAGTGCCATAACCGCGAATGAGTGCCGGGCGAGGACTGAATCCGCCGAGGTATGGTGGCCCCTCAGGGGCCGGCGCGCGGATTTGAAAGTTTGAAATGTTTGACTTTGCCGCCGGGAGAAGGTGTTGCTTCCGGTGTCTCAAGCGGACAGATTTAAAGATTTTCTCATGTAATTCCCCTGTTCCTCTCCGCAGGGGATGAGAGTGGATGGTCGGGGCTTGCCTTTGCCCGGGCCGCTGTTTGCCGAAAGATGTGCCTTGTAGTTTACTCCAATGCAGTGCCACAATTTCCCATGTCAAGAAGCGTCCTGGACAGAAAAATAATATCCGAAGGTCCCATAGCGCACTGGTCGTTGCTGCTGGGACGGATTTTTTACGGAATAGCGTTTCTGGCGACGTCCGTCGCCCTTGTCACGCGCTACGGCGAGGCCGTGCGCGTGCTTACCTCGCTGGATGCCCCGCTCCCCGGTTTCATCACGGTGTCAGGCATAGTGATTTTCTCGTTGTGCGGCCTGCTGCTTGCGGCCGGGTTTTATGCCCGCCTGGCGGCGTTCGCGTCGGCGCTGTTCCTGCTGGGGCTGGCCGGCGTGTTCTGGGGCGCGGACCATTACGGGCTTCAGTGCGCGGTCTCGCTGGCGCTGGCCGGCGGGCTTATGCCGCTTACGGTGTTCGGCCCCGGCGCGGTATGCGTGAATTTGCTGTTCAGGCAGGAAGAGACGGGCGGAGAGTTACATGCCTCAAAACGACACATATAAGAACCTGGCGC
>CAYPTM010000082.1:0-8861 GCA_964413345.1 uncultured Elusimicrobiales bacterium | reverse complement strand
TGCCGATATGGCGCGCCAACAGATGGCGCATGACCGCCATCGTCACGCTGGGCATGGCCTCGGCCGTGTTCTCCAACATGGCGCCGCTGTTCATACGCAGCATCATCGACGGCCTCAGGAAGGACATATCCTACCACCTTATCGGAAAGTACATCCTGCTGATAATAGGGCTCGGGCTGGCGCGCTACGTGGTGAACTATTTCGCCCAGCTCAACCGCGTCTGGATGAACCAGCATATAGAGATGACAGTGCGCTCGCGCGTCTTCCGGCACCTGCTGCACATGGACCGGGTGTTCTTCCACCGCTTCACGCAGGGTGACCTGCTGACCCGCCTGACCGACGACGTGAACGAAAAGATAGCATGGTTCGGCTGCTCCGGGGTGTTCCGCTTCATACAGGCCCTGTGGACCCTGGCCGCGGCGGTTTCGTTCATGCTGTACCTGAACCCTGTGATGACCTTCTGGGCCATGCTGCCCATGCCCTTCCTGTTCCTGGCCTACGTCACCATGGGGCGCAAAATGGACAAGCTGTACGAAGCCGTACAGAACTCCATAACCGCGCTTTATGAGACGCTGGACGCCTGCTTCTCCGCCATAAGGCTGGTCAAGGCCAACGGCAAGGAAAGATGCCAGAGCGAAACTTTCGTCAAGGCCACGGAACGCCAGAAAAAGGCCGAAATAGACTCGGTGGTACTGCAGGCGTTCTTCTCCTCCATATTCAACTACGTAGGCTACCTGTGCCTGTTCGTGGTATTCATGACCGGCGGGAAAATGGTCATACAGGGCACGCTCTCGCTGGGCGAACTGGTGGCGTTCATGTTCTACGTGAACATGATAATCGGCCCGCTGTCGGACATCAGCTATTTCTTCATCTCGCTTAAGAGGGCGGAAGTATCCATAGGACGCATGGAGGACATACTGAAGAGCCGCTCCGCGGTGCAGGAGCCAAGAAATCCGCGCCAGATGCCCCGCACGGTCAAGGAACTTTCCTTCGAGGACGTTTCCTTCAGCCCCGGCCCGAAAGCCGACCTCATCCTCAAGCACGTCACGTTCTCCGCCAAAGCGGGGCACAGAGTGGCGGTAGTGGGAAAGATAGGCTCAGGCAAGTCCATACTCCTTTCCCTGATTCCGCGTCTTATCGAGCCGGAAGGCGGACGCATATCCGTCAACGGGGAGGACATCCGCGAATTCCGCCTGGAGGAACTGCGTTCCCGCATAGGATACGTCCCCCAGGAAGCGGTCATCTTCTCCGCCACAATACGGCAGAACATCACACTTGGAAGACCGGTATCCGAGGAGGAGTTCGCCAGGGCGGTAGAAACGGCCCAGTTCGCGGGGGAAATACCCCAGTTCGAGAAAGGCCTTGAAACCGTCTGCGGGCCGCGCGGCGTTACTCTGTCGGGCGGCCAGAAGCAGCGTCTGGCCATAGCGCGGGCGCTTCTGTCCAGACCGGACATGCTGCTTCTGGACGACTGCACCTCCGCGATGGACGCGCAGACGGAGGAACAGCTCTGGAACGGACTTTACAAAAGCATGCCGGACACGCTGTGCCTTGTCTCCACGCACCGGATAAAGACCATAGAGACATCACCCCTCATTCTGACGCTTGACGCAGGCGCGCTGGCCGAGGCCGGCACGCATAACGAGCTTATGGCCCGCAACGGGCTGTACCGCTCGATATACGAGCGGCAGAAGCTCGCGGACGAAGTGCATCAGCGTTCCTCTTCCGGAGAACGCCCGGCCTGACGGGAGAACAGACATGAAACGCCTCATTCTCTGCTCATACGGATTGAAACCCGACCACATAACGCTGGAAACGATAAAGGAAGGCAGGACCTGCGACATACTGTTCTGCGACTGCGTGCACCTGTCCTCATGGCTGGGCGGAGTTCTGCCGGACATGCTGGAACTTGAAGACAGGCAGGGAGACCTTTCCGTGGAGGAGAAAATCGCGGCGGTCATGGGAGCGTTTTCAAAGCATGACAAAGTCGGCTTGATGACCTACGGCCACCCCAATTTCCTGTGCAGTTTTGCTGAAATGCTAAAAGCTAAATGTGAGGAAAAAGGCATAGAAGTCAGGGTTTTACCCGCCATATCCTCGACTGCTGAGCTGCTTTCCATGGCGGGGGTAGCGTCTCTCTCACAGGCGGGAGTGATGATGACAAGCGCCATAGGACTGCCGGGCCTCTCGCCCGCTGCGCGGGAGCTTCATGTTTTTGTATTCGATTTTCACGCGCTTGCGGACGGAAGGTACTCCAGAGCGAAAGCAGTCCTTGCCGCTTATTTGAAAAAGAACTACTCGGGAAGCCACAGGATAGAGCTTCTGGAGTGCGAAAATCACCATGCCGAAGACCGGAAAATTTTCAGAATCAGCGAGCTGGACCAGGCGCTGAAACATGCCTCGCCCATGACAACAGTTTACATCCCACCGCTGGAAACAGAAAGGAACCGGCACCCGGGCAAAACAATCAAGGCAAAAGCAACTGCCCCCCGAAAGCGGAAATAAAAACCTTATCCTCCCCTGATGTTCCTGCTTCCGGGAGAGAAATCCCCTCTGCCGGAAATGCCCCGCGTATTTCTTGCCCCTACTGTCAGCCCTTTATGTATTTCACCCAGACCTTGCGCTGGCGCGGCCCGTCGAATTCAGCGAAATAAACGCCCTGCCATGTACCCAGTTTCAGATGCCCGTTCTCCACTATCGCGGTAAGGGACGGGGAAAAAAGCGAACTCTTTATATGCGCGTCTGAATTGCCCTCGGAATGGGAAAAGCCCGCCTCTTCAGGGACAAGTTTTTCCATATGGTCAAGCATGTCGGACACCACGTCCGGATCGGCGTTTTCGTTTATGGTAACCGCCGCCGTGGTATGCGGCACAAAAACCGTGCAGATACCCGAATCCGCGCCGTATTCGGCCAGAGCCTCGTCCACGGCGGCGGTTATGTCTATGAATTCCATGCGCCTTGAGGTGCGCACCGCTATTTCCTTCAGCACAGAGCCTCCGCCGCGGGACGGAGGTCGCGGGCAAACGCTGTCGCGATGAGTTTTTCAGGGCTGCCGGTGGCGGCCTCGAAATCAGGGTCGAAACGGACGGAGGCCAGGGTCTTCACTCCCGGAACTGAAACGGCCTGCGGCGCGCGGGCCATGTTTTCAACCGCCCCGCAGACTTTCATGCCAAGCTTTGCGGATAAATCCAGCGAACGCCGCAGGGTTTCCAGCGAAAGCACGGAATTGGAGTACACGGGGAGAAGTTCCGCCCTTTTTATGAAACGCGCCAGGTCGAGGCTGGCCTCGCCAAGGCCGGGCGGCATGTCCAGAATAAGAACATCAAGCTCGCCCCAGCGGGTGATGGCAAGCAGTTCGAGAATGGCGTCGGTAGTCTCCTCGCCGCGCAGGTGAATGGCCCTGGCGCCGACGAAATAAGCCGCGCTCATGAAGCGCACCCCGCAAACGAGAGGAGGCTCAAGCCCCTCTATTTCCTCGGGAAAAACGTCTGATGCGCCAAGTATTATATGGTCCGACGCGCCGGAAAAATCCAAATCCAGCAGGCCGACGCGGCGGCCGCGCGCGGCAAGTTTTATGGCAAGCACCGAGGCCACGCTGCTCTTGCCTATGCCGCCTTTCCACCCGGTGACGGCGATAATCCTTTTCACGCCGGCGAGGCGTTTTTCGAGCACCGACAGGCGGGGATCTATCATTTGGCGCCCCGTATTTCCTTGAGATAGACGCCGCGGCCCTGCTTTATGGTGAAATCCGGGCTCTTGCAGGCCGGGCACTGCACGAAGACTCGGGCGAGGTCCGGCACGAAGTGCACGGCCTCCTTTTCCTCATGCTTCAGGGCATCCCGGCCCTCCGCGAAGGTAAAATCCTTCCCGCAGGCCTTGCAGGAAAGTATGGCGGGCGCGGTCTCAAGCACAAGGCTTGCCCGGGAAAAAACAGGAGCGTAGTTTTCCCTCAAATCGGAGAAAATGGAGGAGAAGGCCTTCTCGTCTATGGCCTGCATCTCCCCCAGAACGGCGACCACCTCGTCAACCCTGGCCAGGCCGTTTTCTTTAGCCGCGTTAGAGGCGGCGCACAATACAGCGTCCACAAGTGCCCATTCATGCATGGATAAATTCTACTAAAAAGGCCTCCGCCCTTGGGCGGAGGCCGGCCAATTCCTCTTGAGCGAGGCGCGGGCGTCAGTTGAAGGTTATTATCAGCGGGTTATGCCCGGCACAGGCGGCGTTGTCGTATTCGGCGAAGGACGCGATGATTATTTTGTCACCCGGCTGGACCAGTCTGGCCGCCGCGCCGTTGACGCATATCTCGCCCTTGCCGCCCAGAAGGACATAGGTGGAAAAGCGCGCGCCGGAATTGCAGTTATATATGTCCACCTTCTCGAACTCCAGTATGTCCGCGCGGGCGCAAAGCTCCCTGTCTATCGTAATGGAGCCGTTATACTCCAGATTGCAGCCCGTTACCGGGAAGCGGTGCAGCTTGGACTTAAGCATGGTGCGTTTCATAAAGGCCTCATTTGGACCGCGTTGCAGCGGCGTTTTTCTGGTTCATCGCGTGCGCGGCCTTGAGACCGGAAAGGACAAGGTCCGGGAGAACCGCGTCAAAGAGTTTGTCCTGCTCGAACAAACGGCAGAAGCCGCCGGTGCCCACCAGAACGGCATCTTCGCCGGCGAAATCCTCGCGGCATATGAGCGAATGGATTTCCCTGACCGCCGCCATATTCGAGTAATATATCCCGGCCTGAATGCTTTCCGCCGTGGTCTTGCCAACCACGGAAGAGGGGCGCACTATTTCCACCGCGCGCAGCAGCGCGGTGCGGCTTGCCAGGGACTCCATCGCCGTCTTGGGCCCCGGCATTATAAGTCCGCCCAGATAATCCCTGTTTTTGGTCACCGCGCAGAAAGTCGTTGCGGTGCCGAAATCGACAATGATTATGTTCCGGCCCGGATAAAGCTGCACCGCGCCAACGGCGTTGGCTATGCGGTCGGCCCCCACTTCCGCCGGATTCTTGTATTTTATGTTGAGGCCCGTCTTGACCCCGGCCTGCAGGAAAAAAGGCTCCACGGGGAAATACTTGGCGCACGCGCTTCTGAGGGAATAGGAAAGTTCCGGCACCACGGAGCAGACCGCTATGCCGGATATTTTGCCGGCGTCCAGCCCATTTTCCCTGAGAACGCCCTTGAGGAAAACCCCTATCTCGTCGGACGAGACGTCCGCGCGGGAACTTTTCCTGAATTTCAGGCGCAGGTTTTCCCCTTCGAAAACCCCGCCGAATATATGACTGTTGCCCACATCAAGAGCCAGCAGCATGTTTGGCCTCCTTTATAGCCGAAATCATCAGACCCGCCAGACGGCGCGGCGTGCGGCAGCCGGAAACCGCCCTGCCGCGGACGTAAATGGTGAACGCCCTTTTCCCTGCCCGGATATCAAGCATATCATTATGCACCGCCGCGTTCACCACGGGCCGGAGCGAGAGAGCCGCCGCCGCCCGCGCGCGTTCACGCGCAGAGCGGGCGCAGGTAAGCTTGAACGCGGCTACATAAAGGCGGCGCCCACGGGCATACCCGGACAGTCGGTCGACTATCTTGAAATTGCGCCGCAGGTGCAGAACGATATCGCCGCCTGAATCGAGCTTCCGCCTGACGTCTGGCGGCAAGTCCCGACCCTTCGCCTCCACCGAAGCGACGGAATAGTCGCTTACTGCGGCGAGATGAATCACCGCGTCAAATCGTCCAGAACCAAGCTGCGAACGCAGCGCGGAATCAAGCCCGGCGAAGTCGGAAAACTCCCCGGCGCGGCCCCGCCTCGAAGGGAGGGCCGCCCCTCGCCCGTGCAGATAAAAAACAGAGTGACCCGCCTCACGCAAGGCGTCCGTTATGGCCGCCCCGGTGGAACCGGTGCTGAAATTGGTTATGAACCGCACTCCGTCTATGGCCTCCCGCGTCGCGCCGGACGTGACGAGTATGTTCATTTTTTCCCTTCCAGCAGGCGCATTATCACGGCGTGTATGTCGTCCGGTTCCGGCATGCGGCCTTCGCCTTCGTCTCCGCAGGCCTGCCGCCCGCTTGACGCGGGCATGACATTGACGCCCCAGCCGCGCAGCGTCTCCACCGAGCTGCGGGTGGACGGATGCTTCCACATATTGACGTTCATGGCCGGAACCACAAGGAACGGCTTGGAAAAATCGTGTGCCAGGAACAGAGTGCTTACGCAGTCATCCCCCACTCCAGCCGCCATCTTGCCGATAATGTTCGCCGTGGCTGGACATACTATGGCGATATCCATCCATTTGGACAAGGACACATGCTCGATGTTCTGGCGGCTTTCGAACATATCCGCGTATACAGGCTTTCCCGTGAGCCCCTCCAGCGTGGAAGGGCCGATGAACTTAAGCGCCGAAGGAGTGCAGGCCGTCTTGACCTCGTTCCCCTCCCGCACCAGCCGTGATATGAGCGCGCAGGCTTTGAAGCAGGCTATGGAGCCAGTCAGGCTGAAAACAATCCTATATTTCGACATTGTCTATCAGCCTGACCCCGCCAAGATTGATGGCGGCGAGCCTTCGCCCCCATTTTTCCTCCACGTAATCAACCGCAAAGCCTTCCTTTTCCAGCATGCGGCGGGAGTGTTTCGCATCCCCGCCCGCGGAGAGATGCCTATGAAAGAGGGGGGCGCGCTCACGGTCCCGCTCAGCCAGAAGACGGTTGCGAGAACTGAGGGCTAGTCCGTCGCTTTCCCGGACTATTTCGCAGGGCACTATGCGCGTTCGCATGAAAAACGCCTCCGCCATGCCTTTGACAAGCATATACTGCTGATAATCCTTTTCCCCGAAATAGGCGTTGTCCGCGCCGGCGATGTTCAGCAGTTTCATCACCACGGTCAGCACACCGTCGAAGTGTCCCGGACGGTGGGCGCCGCACAGCACAAGGCTGTCCCGGTTTTCGGAAACGCGGTAGCGGTAATCGTCCGGGTACAGCTCCCCGAATTCAGGCGACAGCATATAATCCGCCCCGCATGATTTCAGCAGCGCGGCGTCCTTCTTCGGCGTACGGGGATATCTGTTGAGGTCTCTTTTATCATTGAACTGTGTAGGGTTGACGAACACGCTGACAAGCGTAACATCGTTTTCCCCTGCGCTGCGCCGCACTAGAGAGGCATGTCCGTCGTGCAGCGCGCCCATAGTGGGCACGAACCCGAGCGAAAGCCCCTTCTTTTCAAGCCCGCGCCTCACGGCGCGCCACTGCCTTATAGTTTTTATTATCCGCATGAATGCTCCTTTTGAGGAAAAACCCCGCTTTTCACTTCCGCGTCAAAGCGGGAAATGGCCTCCCCGACGATGGCCCTGCCGTCCATGAATTTTTTGACGAAACGCGGCGTCCTTTCCGCGCAAAGGCCGAGAGCGTCCTGCAGCACCAGCACCTGTCCGTCAGTATGCGGACCGGCCCCGATGCCTATGGTGGGAATGGAAAGGGCCACGGTCACCCGCCGCGCCACCTCGTCCGGCACGCATTCCAGCACGAGGGCGAAACAGCCCGCGCCCTCCAGCCTCGAAGCCTGGCAGAATATGGCTTCGGCGGCTGAAGGGCTGCGGCCCTGCACCCTGTACGCCCCCAGTTTCAGTATCGATTGCGGCGTAAGGCCCAGATGCCCCATCACCGGGATATCCGCCGACGTCATCGCCCGTATTACATCCTCATGCCCGTCGACGCCCTCCAGCTTGACCGCGTGGGCCCCGGCCCGCAAAAGAAGCGCGGCGCAGTCCATGGCGTGCTTAAGCCCGCTGCGGAAGGACAGGAAGGGCATATCCGCCACAATGAATTTTGACGGCGCGCCGCGCGCCACCGCCGAAACGTGGGAAGCCATCATCTCCGGCGTGGCGTCTATGGTGGATTTGCAGCCGTGCATCACCATGGCCGCGCTGTCGCCCACCAGAACGCAGTCCACCGGCGAGGAATCCACCAGACGCGCGAATGAGTAGTCATACGCCGTCAGCATTGAAATCCTTCCGCCGTCCCGTTTGCGAAGGGCAAAATCGCCCGCTTTCATGACCGTCCCCCTTTGCCGGCTCCATTCCTCGAAGCCGCATAAAAATCCATGAACGCCCTGTAAAGATTTCCCAGCCTTTCCCCCTCAAGCGCGCGCAGATGAGCCGCCACCGTGTCACAGTCCCCGCGAGAGAGAGGGCCGGTCAGCGGTCCCGAAGCCGCGGAATTTAGCGCGGCGGTCCGCAGGAGGGAAGCCGCGGCCTGCCTGGGTATGCCGAATCCGCGCTCCAGGCGGTCGAAATACTCGGCCCACAGCATGGACGAGAAATTCGCCCCGGCGCAGCACAGCGCGTGGTAAAGCGGTTTTTGGGCAGGCTCTATGGCGAAATGCGGATTGGGCAGGTCCGGGAACAGCTCGGGAAACGAAAGCCCGCCCTTTTCCGTGATGAACGGGATGGACGAATAGACCTCAAGAGGATACGGTTCGGTCCCGAAAACGGCGAGGGGATGAGCGCCATGCGCAAGCGGAGTATGCAGCGCCCCGGAACAATGGACAAGCGCGGCGCCTGAAGAAAGCAGATGCCTCTTTATGAAGGGAATTATCGCTGAATCAGAAAGGGCGACGACGATGACGCCGCAGCCCGAAAGGGCGGCGCACGGGGAAACGCCCGTTTTTCTGCCTGTCCACAGTCTGCACGGAAGTTGCAGCAGGGACAGATAACGGGCCAGATGGGAGGCCAGTTTTCCGCCTCCGGCGACGCCGTAGACCGGGCGTCCGCCTTCGGCAGCTAAATTTTTTTCCATAGCGTGGTGCCCGTCCGCGGGGGATCGGGCCCGACCGGTATAGCCTAATAAAAAACCCCCGCCACAGGCAATGGCGGGGG
>CAYPTM010000081.1:0-8863 GCA_964413345.1 uncultured Elusimicrobiales bacterium | reverse complement strand
GAGTATTTTTACACTTTAGACGGACAAAAGCAATTTGCAGACGGGGAAAAGCCTCCCTCGTTGACAGTTTTGACGAGGTATGCTAAAAATTTTAAATAGGCTTTATAGAGGCACACGGGAGAATCATGGAATTAAGAATTTCTGACAGCAACGGAGTGCGCGTGGCCGCGCTGGTAGGCAGGCTCGATATTTCCGGCAGCGAAACCCTTCAGGCTTCCGCGAAGGAACTGGCCGGGAAACCGGTGGTTCTGGATTTCAGCCAGCTTGAATACATGGCAAGTTCCGGCCTGCGCATACTGCTCCAGCTCTCGCGCGAGGCCGCCAAAAGCGGCAAGCCCTTCGCCATAGCCGGACGCCAGCCGGCGGTTGCCCACATTTTCGAGATAACCGGCTGCGAGGACCTGTGTCCCATGTACCAGAACGTAGGGGAAGCCCTCAAGGCTTTGGCGCCCGCCCGCTGAAACAGCAGAAACCCCTTTAAAGATACGCCCCGGCGGACATTCGCCGGGGCTTTTTGTTTTCCATCAGGCAAAGGATACCTACAGATGAAAATATACAACACACTCTCAAGAAAAAAAGAAGACTTTGTTCCCATAACACCCGGAGAGGTCAAAATTTACGCCTGCGGCGTGACAGTATACGACGAATGCCACCTGGGCCACGCCATGCAGGCCGTGTTCTTCGATATAGTGCGGCGCTATTTCGAATACCTTGGCAACAGGGTCGTATATGTGCGCAACTATACCGACATAGACGACAAAATAATAGCCAAGGCCGCCGAAACAGGCAAAGACGCGCTGGCAGTTTCCGCCCATTACATAGGGGAAGCCGAAAAGGACATGAAGGCCCTTAAAGTACGCCCGGCCACCTTCGAGCCCAAGGTATCAGACAACATCGACGCGATAATCGGCTTCATCCGCGGACTGATTGAAAAAGGCTTTGCCTATGAAGCGGGCGGCGAGGTGTTTTTCGAGGTGTCCCGCTTTGCCGGATACGGCAAGCTTTCGGGCCGCAGGCCGGAGGAACTTGTGCCGGACCCCGCGGCAAACGCGCTCAAACGGGCCCCGCAGGACTTCTCCCTCTGGAAGCCGGCAAAGCCCGGCGAACCCTCCTGGGATTCGCCGTGGGGACGGGGAAGGCCGGGCTGGCACATAGAATGCTCGACGCTGGCAAAAAAATACCTTGGTGAAACCATAGACATTCACGGCGGCGGGGTGGACATCATTTTCCCCCACCATGAAAACGAAATAGCGCAGAGCGAGGCCCTCCATGCCCGCCGCTTCGCCAATTACTGGGTTCATAACGGGCTGGTTATGGTGGACAACAGGAAAATGTCCAAAAGCCTGAAAAACTTCTACACCATCAAGACCGCGCTGGAAAAATATCCGGCGGACGTAATCCGTTTCATGATACTCTCATTCGGAATGGCATCCAACGTCAATTTCACGGAGGAAAATCTTTCCGCCGCGCACAAGCGTGTCTATTACTACTATCAAGTTCTGGAGAGGATAGACGCCATAATACGGGAGAATGGCGGAACGCCTGTTGCGCCGAATGGGCAGCATGACGGTTTTTCAGCGCTTTTCAGGGAGGCGATGGACGATTTCTTCAACACGGCACGGCTGCTGGGGACATTCCCCGCCCGTTTCAAGGAGATAGCAGACCTGCTGGCATCCCGCAAGACAGGTACGGAGGCAAAGCTTCAGGCTGCATTGTCTTTCCGCGAATCATTCGGCGCAATAAGCGCGGTTCTGGGCATACTGGACGAAAACCCGGTGGAATATCTGCGCGGAGTGCGGATGAGGTATGTAGCGGAACGGGGAATAGGGGAGAACTTCGTGCTTGGAAAAATCGGGGAGCGGGCCAAGGCGCGCGCCGCGGGGGATTTTAAAACCGCGGACGCCATACGCGCCGAACTATCATCCCTGGGGATATCGCTTCAGGATAACAACGCCGGCACGGACTGGTCGGTCATACTTTAGTTAAATCAAAAGCCCCCCGCTCTCACGAATGAAAGCGGGGGGCTGAATTTTAATGCCAGTCCTGTGCCGTGAGGCACAGGCGTGTCACTTCACATACAGGGGACGGGCGCGGTATTCGGTGTGGAGCAGTTCCTCGGAGGTTTTGCCCAGGGGCTTGCCCAGGAATTCCTTGTATATGCGCTCCACCGCCGGATGCTTGTATGAGTACCGTATGGCGTTGGCCTCGTCCTCGGCGTAAAGGCCGCGCATGCGCTTGCGGCGCAGTTCATCGGTGACGCCGTAAGGCTGGCCGCCGCCCCCGATACACCCGCCCGCGCAGGCCATGACCTCGATGAAGTGGTAGGGAGGCTCCCCCCCGCCCTTCACCCCGGCGCGCACCTTTTCAAGCAGGTATTCCACGTTCTTGAGCCCGTGCGCCACGGCGATGCGGACTATTTCTCCGCCCACCTCCAGCTTGGCTTCCTTCACGCCCTCAAGGCCGCGTATGTCGACTATCTCCAGCTTGCCCATGTCCTCGCCCGTGACGAAGTTATAGGCCGTGCGGACGGCGGCTTCCATGACGCCGCCTGTGTTGCCGAATATGACGCCCGCTCCGCTGTACTGGCCGAGCAGATCGTCCGGCTGTTCATCCGGCAGGCTGGAGAAGTCCACGCCAGACTGCTTGAGCATGCGGGCCAGTTCACGCGTGGTCAGGGAGATGTCTATGTCCTGATGGCCCGAGGCGAACATCTCGTCGCTGCGGCCTATCTCGTGCTTCTTGGCGGTGCAGGGCATGATGGACGTGACGAAGATGTCGGCGGGGTCGATGCCACGCTTTTTGGCGTAATAGGTCTTTGACAGGACACCCACTATCTGGTGCGGCGACTTGCAGGAGGAGAAGTAGGGAATCATGTCCGGGTGGGACTTTTCCAGGAAGTCCACCCACGCGGGGCAGCAGGACGTTATAAGCGGCAGTTGGCCTTCCCCGTCGCGGAAGCGGCGAACGAACTCGGACGCCTCCTCCATGACGGTTATGTCCGCGCCGAAACTGGTGTCGAACACGGCATGGAAGCCCAGGCGGTGCAGGGCGGCCACCAGCTTGCCGGTCAGGTTCGCGCCGAGGGGAAAGCCGAAGGCCTCTCCAATGGCCACGCGGACGGCGGGCGCTATCTGCACCACGCAGTGCTTTTTCGGGTTGCGGAGGGCGTCCCAGACGGGGGCAGTCTCGTCGTGCTCGCATATGGCGCCGGTGGGGCAGTGGTTGGAGCACTGCCCGCAGCGTATGCAGGGAGAGTCGGACAGCTTTATGTCGCCGGCGGGCGATATGCGCGTCTTTATGCCCCTGTCCAGAAAGGAAAGGGCCCAGACGTTCTGGTGTTCCTGGCAGACGTTGACGCAGCGCCCGCACAGTATGCACTTCTGCGGGGAAAGCACTATGGTCTTGGTGGAGGCGTCCTGCTTTATGTCGCGCAGGTGTTTCGGGAATTCCTCCTCCCGTATGCCGAAGTCGGCCGCGATTTTCTGCAGTTCGCAGTCGTTGTTGCGCCCGCAGGTAAGGCATTCGTTGGGATGGGTGGAAAGAATCAGTTCCAGCACGGTGCGGCGTATCTTCACTATCTCCGGGTCATGGGTGGTTATGTCCATGCCGTTTTCCACAGGCGTGCAGCAGGCGCGGAGCATCTTGCTCCAGCCCTTTACCTTTACAATGCAGATGCCGCAGGCGGCGCTGGGCTCCAGGTCCTTATGCTTGCAGAGCGTGGGAATCTTGACGTGCACCTTGCCGGCCGCGTCGAGAATGGAAGTACCCTCCTGAACTTCAACGGCTATGCCGTTTATGGTCGCTTTTATCATGGCTACCTCCTGTCCACCGCGCCGAATTTGCACACCTCGGCGCAGCGTCCGCATTTTATGCACTTGGCCGCGTCAATAACGAAGCCTTTTTCCCTGTCGCCCGGTATGGCTCCCGCGGGACAGTTGTTCTGGCACATCTTGCAGCGCTTGCACTTTTCCTGGTTGATGCTGTACACCAGCAGGCCCTTGCACTTGCCCGTCAGGCAGCGCTTGTTGACAATATGCTCTTTATACTCGTCCTGGAAGTAGCGCAGGGTGGACAGCACCGGGTTCGGCGCGCTCTGCCCAAGCCCGCACAGCGAGGCCTTCTGCATCGCTGTCGCTATTTCGTGCAACTTGGCGAGGTCCTCCGGCACGCCCTTCCCCTCGCTTATGCGCTCCAGAATTTCCAGCATCTGGAAACCGCCTATGCGGCAGGGGGCGCACTTTCCGCAGGATTCGTCCACGCAGAATTTAAGGTAGAACTTGCAGATGTCCACCACGCAGTCGTCCTCGTCCAGCACTATCATGCCGCCGGAACCCATTATGGAACCCAGCTGCGCCAGATTCTCGTAGGTGATGGGCGTGTCCAGGTGTTCCTTAGGGATGACGCCGCCCGAAGGCCCGCCGGTCTGCACGGCCTTTACCGCCTTGCCGGACAGGGTGCCGCCGCCGAGCGAATAGACGATATCGCGTATGGGAACGCCCATCTCCACCTCAACAAGGCCGGAATTGCGGACCTTGCCGGTGAGGGCGAACACCTTGGTGCCGGTGGATTTGCCGGAACCCATCGAGGCGAACCAGCCCCCCCCCTTGGCCACTATGGGCGGGACGTTGGCAAGCGTTTCGACGTTGTTTATGACGGTAGGATAGCCCCAGAGGCCGTGGTCGGTGGGATACGGGGGCCGGGGGCGGGGATAGCCGCGCCTGCCTTCCACGGAAGCGAGCAGGGCGGTTTCCTCCCCGCAGACGAAAGCGCCCGCGCCGAGGCGGATGTCAACGTCGAAGTTGAAAGCGCTACCGAGTATCCGTTCTCCCAGAAGGCCGTACTCCCGCGCGGCGGCTATGGCCTTCTCCACGCGCTCGACGGCAAGCGGGTATTCGGCCCGGACGTAGAAAATGCCCTGCGAAGCCCTGAAGGCCAGACCGGCGATAATCATGCCCTCAAGCACGGAATGGGGGTCGCCCTCCAGTATGGAGCGGTCCATGTAGGCGCCGGGGTCGCCCTCGTCGGCGTTGCAGATTATGAACTTGCGCGCGCCCTGCGCCTTGCGGGCAAGCTGCCATTTGCTGGCGGTGGGAAAGCCTCCGCCTCCGCGTCCGCGAAGGCCGGCCTTCATGACCTCCGCTATTATGTCTTCCGGCTTCAGCTCGAACAGCGCGCGTTTCAGCACGGCGTAGCCTCCAGCCGCGATGTAATCCTCAATACTGTCAGGGTCTATGGAGCCGCAGTTGCGCAGCGCGACGCGGGTTTCAGTCGCCCCCGGCTTTGCCAGCAGTTCCTTTATCGGCTGCCCCTTCTTTATCGTAAGCTCGATTATGCGGCGGATGTCGCCTTCCTGCACGTTGCGGTAGGCTATTCCGTCCGGCAGTATGCGGACGGCGAGGCCCTCGTTGTAAATGCCTATGTCCTCGACACCAGCTATATGCACGCCCCGCTCAGCGTCCAGCTCCTTGAGCGCGCGGGTGAACAGGTCCAGAAATTCCCGCGTCTTGTCAGGCGCGTCCTGGGAGGTGTATTTTATGAGAATCGTCTTATCTGGCATCGCGCTCCCCCCTGCTTATGATGTGCCCGTCCACAAGGACATGGGAGCCGACGTGGCGCTCCATTATCCGCAGGGCGGCGGCCTTGTCAACCTTGCCGTATATTACGCGGGGCATCCCGCTTACGCAAACCTCCACGAGCGGTTCTGCGTAGCACATGCCGAGGCAGCCGCATTTCTCTATACGGACTGCTATATTCAGGCGTTTGGCCTCTGAAAGGAGAGTGTCGTACACTTCCTGCGCCCCGGCGGCGAGGCCGCAGGTGCTCATGCCCACCTTTATCCAGTCCCCCCCGGCGGGCCGGGCCGAAAGCATTTTTTCCAGAGCAGCTTTGTCCAGTTTTGGCATATCGGGCGACCTCACTTTTTGTCCTTGTAGCCCTGGAGTATCTCCCCAAGACGCTTTTTGTCCAGCTTCCCGTACACCTTCTCGTCTATCATCATCACGGGCGCGAGGCCGCAGCAGCCGAGGCAGCGCACGCTGGACAGGTAGAAAAGGCCGTCGGACGTGGTCTGCCCGGTTTTGACCCCGAGTATTTTTTCGGCTTCCTCTATGAGGGCGGGCGCGCCCTTCAGATAGCAGGCCGTGCCCAGGCAGATGGCTATGTGGTGCTTGCCGGGAGGTTCCAGCTTGAAGAAATTGTAGAAGGTGATGACCTCGTAGATGCGCGCCAGCGGTATTTCGAGCATCTGCGCCAGCTGAAGGGAAACAGGCCGGGGGATGTAGCCTATCTGCTTCTGCACTTCGTGCAGCAGCATTATAAGGCTGCCCTCGCGGTCCTTCCACTTGTCCACCAGCTTGCGCAGGTCTATGGTGTACTGCCCCTCTGTCCTGCCCTCTTCCGGTTTCATGCGCCGCTCCTTGTTGACTGGGAACTGGTACCAGATAAATTATATCTCTTTAATCCAAAAAAGTGACGCGCATAATTATTACGGACGGATAGGCCTTAAATTAGAGAAACGTCCCCGTAAAGCCGTCAGCCGCTATTATTTCCCCGGAGTTTTCGCGAGCGAAAGCACAAGGCGGAAGTTTTCCAGAATGACGGCGGGTTTTTCCTCCACTTCGAGGGACACCGTCACGTCAGGAGTATAGCGCTCGAAGGCGGAAAACAGCTTTTGAAAATCGATATTCCCCTTCCCGACAGGGAGATGCTCGTCCTCCCGCCCGTTGTTGTCGTGAAGATGGATGTGCCTGAGCCATTTGGAGAGCGGCTGCACCCAGTCGCACGGCTTGAAGTCGGAAGCGTAATTGGCGTGACCCACGTCAAGGCAGATGCCGAGCGACGTATCGTTGACAGCGTCCAGCAGCCTTGCGAGAGTGTCCGGCGAACGCTCGGCGGTGTTTTCCAGCACCACCCGGACGCCGATTGCCTTATAGCGCTTTATCTCTTCCTTCCAGAAGGCGGAAACGGCCTCCACCCAGGCGTCCTCCTCGCTTCTGGCGGACAGTGGCGTTATGCCGGAGTGCATGACCAGCGTGTCCGGCTTTAGGTGTTTGACCACGTCGAAAGTCATGTCCATGCGCTTTCGCGTGGCTTCCATGAGCAGGCAGTCCCTGTGGTCGTAAGCTATGCCGATGAAAGGACCGTGTACCGCCGCGCGTCCCGCGATTTTCGGACGAAGGGAGGAATGAAGAGCGAGGCGGTCTTCCCACGCCTTCATGGACACCGCCCCCTTGAAGCCGTAGCTTTGCAGCTCAACCCCGGCGCCAAGCCGGTTTATCTCGGGGAAATATGGCTCCTCCCCATTGTCTCCGTAAACACACACCATGAAATCCATATGCAATCCTCCGATGATAATGTCAGGCCCTGAAGGCCTTTACCGCGCGGCGTATCATATCCTGAGGCGCGGCCTTCTGGTCTTCCGCAAACAGCTTTTCGTAAATTCCGTAATATTTTTCATCCCCGAAAGCGCCCATGCCGTAGACCGGTCTCCCTCCTATTATTTTGGAGGTGTAGAACTGGCACAGGCATTCAAACGCGGAATAGATGTCCGTGTCGTCAAGCACCTGTTCCTCGTAGAGGACCTTGGGCGCGTCTATCAGGATGTGGGTGCCGGTCTCGTGAACTATGAGCTGGGTAAGCAGGTTGAACGGGGTTTCGGAATAAAAGGCGTTGCGCTCGTAGCCGAGGGAATCCGCATTGGGGCCGTTTTTGAGCGCGGAACAAAGCAGTATCTGGTAGGACGGGTACTTGAACTTCTCCCCGGTGAAGCTCTCCCACTTGCCGATGGCGTCCTCCTCCGCGAAGAATGCGTTGACGGCTGAACAGGCGGCCTCAATTGCGGGTCTTTCCTTCGGCCAGACGTCGGACAGATAGGCGGGAAGGTTTTCGGCCATTATCCGGCCGATACGCTCCACCGCCGGTCCCTCCGAAAGAAGCTCGCGGAAATACTCCCCCGGAGCGTCGGTAAAGTTCCAGTCCTGCATGCGGACTATGGCGTCGCGATAGCGGCGCATGAAATCACGGAAATCGGCGCACTTGAAGCCCCGGCCCAGCAGGCCGAAATATTCCGAGAATTCCTCCGGGGAGGAAAGATTCAGATAGGCGGGGAATATCAGAGCGGGGAACACGAGGTCCCCTCCGGCTCCGTTGCCGAATGAAATCTTGTCGGCGTTGTCCCGCAGCCATTTCAGGTCCTCGCTTTTGACGGAAGAGGCATATTTCCCGGCGTAATCGCTGGAAAACCCCGCTTCGGCCACCGCCGCGAGATGAAAGACGTAGTTGGGGCCTATTTCCGCGCAGGCTTTAATTGGTTTTTCTATCGGCATAATATTGATTATGCCAAATCGCCGGGCAAATAGCTCCGGCAAAAAATCCGCCTTTCTGCTAACCTATTGCTATCGTCAGGCACTTTGGGGGGGTCATGTTCACTTACGCTTACGGCTTTCCGCGTATTGGGACCGGGCGGGAGTTCAAGAAGCTTACCGAGGATTTCTGGAAAGGCGAGATCTCCCGGATTCAGTATATCTCAGGGCTGGACGTGCTGGACCGGCAGCGTCACAGGGAATACGCCTCGCGCGTCGACATGTTCCCCTGCGGCGAGATGACCCGTTTCGACAAAATGCTGGACACGGCACTTTCGCTGGGCCTGTACAGGGCGCAATCACTGGAAGAATATTTCGCCTTCGCCCGGGGAACGCGCGCGCTGGAGCTTAAGAAATTCTTCAGCACGAACTATCACTACCTCGTTCCTACCATAACGAAGGACTTTTCCCCCGCCCCCCATTTGGCCTGCCTTGCCATGTGCCAGGCGGAATACAGCGCGGAACCTATCCACCTGATAGCCCCGTACACCTTCACCCGCCTC
>CAYPTM010000080.1:0-9018 GCA_964413345.1 uncultured Elusimicrobiales bacterium | reverse complement strand
GGGGATGTTTTTTCCGGAAAAATCAACACCGTCAGGATTCGTCAAGTCGGCCGGCTGTCGTTCCGCCGGAATCCGCTTTTCGTCCCTTTGGGGCCCGCAGTTGTCAGGGCCAGAGTGTCCGCCGCCTGTTCTGAACTTCATGTTCAGATCCTTCCACAAAATGGGCATTGGTAAGCTCCGACACCCACCCAAATATATTATAGCACATAGCGAATAGGTTTTATGCCCCGGGTACCTGCTTGCTCGCAGGTGTTGTGGAAGACTCTCCTTAAATTATTCTTTTAGTGAATGAAACTCCCCGCCCGAACGGCGCGGGGTCCTTAATGCGGCGCCGCGTTGCTCCGGGCCATCACTTCGCCTATGTTCACATGGGAGGAGTGGTCGGTCCTGTACCATTCGGCCTTGCGGCGGTAGCTGGCAAGGCTGTAGAAGAAGACGGGTATGCCCAGCGCGAGGTAGAACAGGGGCATGATGAGATAGGTCACATAGTATTTGAAAGAGGCTTGTTCCTGCCGTAGCGCGATGGCGGGGTAGAGGAATATCGGTATCCAGTTCATCAGTTTGACGGTAAAGCGGGCGCCGGGGGGGTGGTCGAAAATCCAGAACAGGATGTTGAACTCGTTTTTGTAAAGGTAGGCGACGCCGACCATGAAGCTTATCATGAGAAAGCGGTAGCACATGGAGAAGCGGGCCGCCTGTTCGAACGCCCTTTTGTCCTTGTGGATGAAGGCCCTGCGGGCCAGCCCGGCAAGATGCTTGCGGGCCACCTGAAGGGAGCCTTTCGTCCAGCGGATGCTGCGCAGTATCATCGGGCGCAGCTCGGAGGGGACCTCGTCGTAGACCAGCGCCTCGGGCGCGAAGGTTATGCGCACTCCATGGCGGGTCAGGCGGGCCTGCATTTCGATATCTTCCGTCAGGCAGGCTCCGTCCCAGGGATTCTTTCCCATCAGGTCCGGGGTGAAGCACATCCCCTTGCCATGGAGGGTGGCGTTCAGCCCAAGTTTGTGTTTCGGTATCTGCTGGAAATAATTCTGCACGGACTGGCTGACGTGGCATATGCGGGTAAGGAGATTGTGCCCCGGGTTCTTGGCCCGCTCGAAGCCCTGTATGGCTTTTTCCCCGGCGTTCAGCCGTTCGCTCATGGCCTTCAGGAAACCGGGGTGCGCCAGCGAATCCGCGTCGAAGTAGCAGAAGGCGTCATACTTGTTGAGGCTTATGGCGTATTTGTCGAAAGCGCGCAGCGCATAACCCTTGCCGCGCGGCTTGTCGTCCCCGGTGTGTTCGAAAACCTGCACTCCATGCTGGCGGGCTATTTCGCAGGTGCGGTCGGTGCAATGGTCGGCTACCAGATAGATGTCGAAGAGCTCGGCGGGGTAATCAAGTTTTTGAAGGCTTTCAATGGCATATCCTATGACCGCCGCCTCGTTATAGGCCGGCAGGACCACGGCGAAGCGTTTCAGCGGACCGGGGTTTACCTTTCTCCGGCGCAGTTTCGGCAGGCCCCAGAATGTTGTTATGAAATAGGAAAGCGCGAGCAGGAAGCAGTAAAGCTGGAAGATGTTCGAAAACAGCACCAGCGTGAAATGCAGCGGAAACCAGTAAAGCAGTTGTGAAAGCATCAGGTTTTCTCCACTTCCCGTTTGCCAGCGCGCGGTGCGGTAATGAGAGGGCGGGGAACCCTGCGGTTCCCCGCCCGGTTTTCAATCAGGCAAGTTCAACGCACATGGCTATGCCCATGCCGCCGCCTATGCACAGAGTGGCAAGGCCTTTCTTTACCGAGCGCCTGCGCATTTCATGGAGCAGCGTCACCAGTATGCGCGCGCCGCTGGCTCCTATGGGGTGGCCGAGCGCTATGGCGCCGCCGTTGACGTTGGTTATCTCGGGGTTGAGGCCGAGTTCCTTCGCCACCGCGAGGGACTGCGCCGCGAAGGCTTCATTGGCCTCGATGAGACCGACGTCGGAGAGGCTCCAGCCCGCTTTTGAAAGGGCTTTCCTGACCGCGTCCACGGGGCCGACGCCCATTACCGAAGGATCAACTCCGGCGCAGGCGCAGGAAGCTATGCGCGCCATCGGCTTGAGGTTATGCTTCTTTACCGCGTCGGCTCCGGCCACGAGCAGGGCGGCCGCGCCGTCGTTAATGCCGGAAGCGTTGCCGGCCGTTACCGTACCGTCCTTCTTGAAGGCCGGGCGGAGCTTGGAGAGCTTTTCCGCCGTCACGCCAGGGCGGGGGAATTCGTCCTTGTCGAAGACTATGGGGTCGCCCTTCCTCTGGGGTATGGAAACCGGTATGATTTCGTCGCGGAACTTCCCGGCGGCCTGCGCCTTCTCCGTCTTCTGCTGCGAGAGGGCGGAGAACTCGTCCTGCGCCTCGCGGGTGATGCCGTATTTGGCGGCGACGTTCTCGGCCGTTATGCCCATGTGGTAATTGTTGAAGATGTCGGTGAGGCCGTCGAAGACCATGCTGTCCACCAGCTCTCCGTTGCCCATGCGGTAGCCGGTGCGCGCCTTGCGGAGGAGGTACGCCGCTCCGTTCATGCTTTCCACGCCGCCCGCTATTACGAGGTCCGCGTCGCCGCATTTGATCGACTGGGCCGCCAGGCCCACCGCGCGGAGGCCCGAACCGCAGACCATGTTCACGGTGAGGGCGGTTTTGGCCTTGTCCACCCCGGCGGCCAGCGCCACCTGCCGGGCCACGTTCTGTCCCCAGCCCGCCTGAAGCACGCTGCCCATTATGACTTCATCGGCCGCGTCCGCGGCAAGGGCGTTGCGCTTGAGCACCGCCGCCACGGGCACCTTGCCCAGTTCGGCCGGCGTCATGTCCGCCAGCGTGCCACCGAAGCTGCCGATGGCGGTGCGTACTGCGTCTGTGATGAAAACTTCGCTCATTTCTTTCCTCCGCGCTGCTGTTCTTTTTTGACTACGCAGGTGCCGTGGGCCCTGCAGACCGTAACGGGCTCCGCCAGCACGTCGCAGGCCGAGGGGGCGTTGGCTATGCCTGCTGAAGAGATGACTTTCCTCGCTTCGAACGCCATTGTCCGGGAGGTGTTGCCCTCCTTCTCTATCCAGCCCCTGGCTTCGATATAGTCGCCCGCGTGGACCGGGGCGAGAAATTCAACCTTGTCGTAGGCCACGAAGAGGCCTTCGTCCCCGTCGCGGATGATGAGCAGTTCGGTGGCCACGTCTCCGAAGAGCTGGAGCATGCGCGCCCCGTCAACGAGCCCGCCCGCGTAATGCACGTCGTGCTCCGATATCCTTATTCTGATAAGCGATTCAATGCGTTTTTCCATGTGCCATCCCTTTATTCAATCTTGAAAATGCGCTGAATATCGTCCTTCCGCTAAATTATAACAACAAAAGGGGCCCCGCGCGCTGACCGGTGTTCCGGACGGCGTCCGGGGCCCGTTTCCCCTGCCGTCTTGCCGCGCGGAATAAAAGTGCTATAATTCCTGAAACGTCGCTTCGGGCGGAATAAAAATGAGCCAGGATAAAACAGACCTTTCGACATATGTGGCCCACAGCCTGCGGACTCCCCTTTCGATAAGCCGGGAGGCCGTCAACATCGTTCTGGACGAGATAACCGGTCCCCTGTCTCCTGAGCAGCGAGAAACGCTCAGCCTCGCCAAGGAAAACATGGACCGCCTTACCTGCATCATCGAGGGCGTAATAAGCCTCCACTCCATAAAATTCGACGACGTTATTCTCAACCGCAGGCAGATAGATGCCGGCGCCCTGCTTAAGGCGGCTGTGTCCCGCTTCTCGGACGAGGTCCGCCGCCGGGGCCTGGATTTCAGGACCGATTTCGACATTTCCTGCGAGATTTCCGGCGACAGGCATAAGCTCGACAAGACGCTGGACCTGCTGCTGGAGATGTCCCTCAAGTACACCCGTTCCGGTCATATCGGGGTGTCCGCCCTGGAGCGGGAGCGGGATGTGGAATTCCGTGTGTTCGACACGGGGGAGAACCTCTCTTCTTCGGATATCTCGCGCCTTCTCCATTCGCAGGGACAGTGTGTGGACCCCACCATGCGCGGGGCCGATTTCGGCCTGCTGGTGGCTGGCCGCCTGATCGAACTGCACGGCGGCGATCTTCGCGTCGAGAGCGGCAAGGACATATCGTCTGTAGTGTTCACCATTCCTAAGCGGTGTTAGCGGGGCAAATCCAATGGCAAAGAAAGTTTTACTCATAGAGGACGAGCAGGACCAGATAAAGCTGGTGACACTTCGCCTTAAAGCCAAGGGTTACGAGGTCCATTCCTCAACCGATGGCGAGACGGGTCTCGACAAGGCCAGGGAACTGAAGCCGGATCTCATACTGCTGGACGTACTCCTGCCAAAAATGAACGGGCTTGAGGTCTGCAAGCTGCTCCGGGCCGACTCCACCACGGCTGCTATCCCGATAATTCTGTTCACCGCCCTGGCAAACGAGGAATTTGACCAGAACGCCAAGGATGTGAAGGCCAACGCCATCATAGGCAAGCCTTATGACGCAAAGGTTCTTCTTGAAAAGATAAGTGCCCTCCTAGGGGATAAATAAACGGTGGCCCCGGCTTTTTGAACCGCGCCTCCAAAAGGGCGCGGTTTTTTATGGAGTGCGATAGGTTCTTATGCAAGCGTTTTCAATAATCACTGCCGCCCTGATTTTACCGGCGCTTATGACTGTCCCGGCGCTGTGGCTGCTGTCATCATTCCGGGACAGGGACGGTACCGCCGCGCCGTTCCCTCTGCTTCTCGGGCTCGCGTGGGTTTTTTCTTCCCTGACTGCCGCTTTGTTCTCCATGTTCTGCCTGAGCTATTTACCAGCCGCATGGCTGCCGCTTCTCTGCGCCCTGACGGGCGGCGCCGTAATGGTCTGCTCCTTTCTGGCGCGAAGACGGCTTGCTGATTTTATCGGTGGTCTTTCCCTGTCCGACCGGTTCGCCGGCGGCTTCTTTGGGCTGCTGTCCTTTATTTCAACTGGTGTTTGCGCCGCAGCCGCGCTGCCCGTCCGCGAAGGCCCGCTGCTGCCGCTTCATCTGATGGTTTCCGGCCTCTTCGCCGCCCCGCCCGATGGCGGCTTTCCCGGCCTTCTGCGCGCGCTCCATACCGGCGCGGTCAACTATGATTTCATAAATTTTGAAAGTCTGGGCGGGCCGTTGTATGCCGGAGTGGTGTCGCTTTCAGCTTTTCTGCACGCGATTATTCCGGCCAAGCCCGGTTCTCTTCTCGCCGCGTACGGTATTTCCTCCGCCGCCCTGGCGGGACTGGTTTTCGGCGCAACGCTGGGCAGGGGGCGTTCTTCGGCGTGGGCGGCTGCTGGCGCGGTTCTTCTGGCTCCCGCGCTCTTCCTTTCGTTGCCGCAATCGCTGTGCGTCGCGGGCCCGGCGCTGGGGGCGGTTTGCTTGTGGGGGGTGATGACAAGCCGGTTCGGTCCCGCGTATAAGGGTGCGGCGGCGCTGTCGTGTCTGGTTTACTCCTGCATGTTCGGCCCGGCCGGACTGGCTGTGGCGGTCATTTCCCTGGGCGCGCTTGTGGGGGCCTGGATTCTTAAGTGCCGGACCACATTATCCGGCAAAGGCGCCGCCCTGCTGGGGACGGCGGTTCTGTGCCTTGCCTCTGCAATAGTCGTGCTCGCCCGTCTGGCGGAAACCGGTCCCGGGCGCGATTCGCCGGTTTTTCATTACGCTTTCCATCCCGCCGCCGGAGAGTTTCGCTTTATGTATTCGTCTCGCGATGAGATGGAACGGAGAATAATAACAGCGGGATTGGCCGGGGATGCGCTGTCCTGCCCGTTAGTCCTTGGCAACGCGAATATAGGAGGCCAGCTCAAGGCCCATCCCGTAAAAGCCGGCCGGCTGATTGCGGAACAGGCCGTGGCTTCTGTCCGCGCCGCCGCATCATCCTTCGCCGGGGGCAAGACGGCGGGTATGGCCCTGCTGATTCTGGCGGCCGCCGGTTTTGCCTTTATGATATGCCGGGCTCCATGCGCTGGCATGGCGCTGTTTTGTGCTTCCGGGACTCTGCCGCTGGTTCTATCCTGGTATTCCGCGTCCATTGTAATACTGCTTTCCTGCGGCGCCGCGCTTGTCTGGCTTGTCGGGCTTGTGGCGAAAGCGCCCGGGAAAGGACAGCTGGCCCTTCTCGCGGGCCTTGGGCTGGTGGTGCTTGGGCTTGACTGCGCCGCGCTGACGCTTAAATTCAACAGGGATTACGCAGTGACTGTCGCTCCTCTGGAAGTTGCCCTGCGCGGCATAAGTGTTCCGCGTATAGCGGCCGACAATCCGGAAGCCGCGAAGCTGGTTTTTCCCGGCGAGACCTTTGGCTCTTCCCGTCTTTGGGAATATGCAGCGCTGGCGGCGGAGGAATCTTCATCTTCCGTTCTGGTTCTTAAAGGGGGAGGCCGGCACATCCCGGTTCCGGGTTACGCTGTCTTCGATAAGGGCAATGCGAGGCTTTTCAAGACGGTGCTGGACTGCTGGCGAAATTACACGCCGCTTTCCGTGTCCATTGCGGGGAAGCTGACTGAAGTCAAAAGGGCGGATACGGGAGATATCCCGCTTTTATCCGTCACCTACGACCAGGCTTGCTCGGCGCAGGGGCAGGCGCAGGGTTACTATTCGGATGGGACGCACATGTTTTCCCTGTCGGTAAAGGACGGGCATCTGGACGGGCCGATCACTTACGATTACAAAAAGGGTATTATTTCTTTGTCCGGGAACTACAGCCGCGGGCGTTTTTCCGGCAGGATGTCCGACATAGACCCAACCGGGCGGACCTTGTCCGAGGGCGTTTATGCCGGCGGACTGCTTAATGGACCTTTCACCGGTTCTTATCCCGACGGCCGCATCCGTCTTTCCGCGGTTTACGCCGACGGTCTGCCTGAAGGTCCCGGGGAATCCTACTGCCCGGACGGCAGCCGCAGGGCCGCGATAAATTTTCTATCCGGCAGTCCGCACGGCATGGCGGAGATAACGCCGTGCGGAGGCGGGGCCCGGATTATGGCGGTATACTCTTTCGGCGCGCTTATGAGCGCCAGTCCCGCGGCGTCCGCGCATGAAGCGGAATCGGCGGCGCTTGAATTTTACAATCCCTGGCGGAAGTTTTTGCCGGGCATATAAAGAAAGGAGACGCACATGGCTCAACAGCAGGAACCCGACAAGATAATATTTTCGATGGTGGACGTCAGCAAGTCCTACGACAAGAAAAAAGTGCTGAGCGAAATCTACCTTTCCTATTTCTACGGGGCCAAGATAGGCGTGCTGGGCCTTAACGGCTCGGGCAAAAGCTCGCTGCTGCGCATAATGGCCGGCGTGGACAAGGATTTCGACGGGCAGGCCGTGCTCTCCCCTGGCTACACGGTCGGTTTCCTGGAGCAGGAGCCGAAGCTGGACGAGGAAATGACAGTCCGGCAGATTGTGGAGCAGGGCGTGCCGGAAGTTGTGGCCGCGCTCAGGGAGTACGAGGACATAGCCGCGAAAATGGGCGAGCCGATGGATGCGGCCGCCATGGACAAGCTTATAGAGAAGCAGGGCAAGGTGCAGGAAAAGATAGACGCCCTCGGCGGCTGGGACCTGGATTCCCGCCTAGACCTTGCCATGGAGGCCTTGCAGTGCCCTCCGGGCGATACGCCGGTAAAAAACCTTTCCGGCGGCGAACGCCGACGCGTGGCGATGTGCCGCCTCCTGCTCCAGAAGCCGGACATTCTCCTCCTGGATGAGCCCACAAACCATCTGGACGCCGAATCCGTCCTCTGGCTGGAGCGGCATCTGCAGCAGTACGAGGGCACCGTCATCGCCGTGACGCACGACCGCTATTTTCTCGACAACGTGGCCGGCTGGATTCTTGAGCTGGACCGCGGACGGGGCATACCGTGGAAGGGGAACTATTCCTCGTGGCTGGAACAGAAGGAAAAGCGTCTTGCCCTTGAGGAGAAGCAGGAGAACGAGCGGCAGAAAACACTGCGCCGCGAGCTGGAGTGGATACGCATGACACCCAGCGCCCGCAACACCAAGTCAAAGGCCCGCATCAGTGCTTACGAGGAACTGCTTGAGAAGGAAGGCGAGAAGCTGGCAAAGGAGCTGGAGATATACATCCCTCCCGGTCCGCGCCTCGGCAACCTGGTCATAAGGGCCGAGCATCTGACCAAGGCCTACGGGGAGGACAGGGTCCTTCTGGATGACGCGTCGTTCAGCCTTCCCCCCGGCGGGATAGTGGGCGTCATCGGTCCCAACGGAGCGGGCAAGACCACGCTGTTCGAGATGGTCACCGGCCGCGAGAAGCCCACCTCCGGCGTCATAGAGGTGGGGGAATCGGTCAAGCTGGGCTATGTCGACCAGTCCCGCAGCTCGCTGGACCCGGAGAAAACCGTCTGGGAGGTCATCTCTGACGGGCTTGAGCAGGTCACTCTGGGCAAGGTGCAGCTCAATTCCCGCGCCTACTGCGCCCGCTTCAACTTCTCCGGCACGGACCAGCAGAAGAAGGTTTCCATGCTCTCCGGCGGAGAGCGCAACCGCGTCCATCTGGCCAGGATGCTCCGCTCCGGCGCGAACGTCCTCCTTCTGGACGAGCCGACAAACGACCTGGACGTAAACACCATGCGCGCGCTGGAAGAGGCGCTCAATAACTTCGCCGGCTGCGCCGTGGTCATCAGCCACGACCGCTGGTTCCTCGACCGCATCGCCACGCACATAATGGCGTTTGAAGGGGACAGCAAGATATACTGGTGCGAGGGCAATTTCTCGGACTACGAGGCCGGGCGCAAGGCGCGTCTTGGCAAGGCGTCCGAGGAACGGCACCGCCTTAAATACCGAAGGCTTACAAGGCAGTAAACGAAAACTCCCGCTTTCGCGGGAGTGTTGTTGAAGCAGAATGGAAGTTTAATCGAAGCCGCCGCTTCTTGAGCGTTTCACCTCGGAGCGGCGGCTTTTCGATTGCAATCGGCGCTCCTTGGAACCCCGCGTGGGGCGCGTGGCCCGGCGGTGTTTCGGGCGGACGAAGGCCCGGCGTATAAGCTGGGCGAGGCGTTCCCTGGCCGCGCGGCGG
>CAYPTM010000079.1:0-9048 GCA_964413345.1 uncultured Elusimicrobiales bacterium | reverse complement strand
GCCCGCACCGACACCGACGGCGACCGCATAGACAAGGGAATACAGGGCTCCCTGACGGCGGAACTGTACGGCATCAGGCTGACCCCCGGCTTCGACTACAAGGCCGGGGTTGTGGACGCGGTGGACACCAACATGGTCACGCTGTCCCAGGCCAACAACCGCGGCAAGATGTACACATACGCGCCATACCTTCAGGGTCAGAAAGACCTGCTTGAAGGGAAGCTGAAGCTGGTAGGCGCGCTGCGCTACGACAAGGCTGATTTCCGCGACGGCTATGTCTACAATCCTTCCAACCCGTCCGTCACCAACGGCGCCCTTTCAAACCAGAGCTGGGACAAGCTGACGCCCAAGGCATCCGTCGGCTGGACCTATTCGGAAAAAGTGGAGCAGTATGTTTCCTACGGGCAGGCCTTCCGCGCCCCCAGTCTTGAGGACATGTGCCTCAACCTCAAACGCGGAAGCAAGATGCAGATAGCGAACCCGGACCTCAAGCCGGAGACCATCAACACGCTGGAAACAGGCTTCCGCCTGAATCCGGCAAAAGGCCTCTCGCTTGAACCGGCAGCCTATTACACCCGGGCGCGCGACTTCATCTACTACACCGACACCGGCGCGCGCGTTCCCGGCACAACCACGCCCATATACAAATACCAGAACGTCAGCCGCGCGGAGATATACGGAGCGGAACTGGACCTGCGCTACCAGCTCCCGCACGGGTTCTCACTGAACGGCAGCTACGCCTACACCCGCTCGGAAGTGCTCAGCTATCCGCAGAACACCGCCGTGGAAGGAAAGAGGCTGACCAACAATCCCGCAAACCTTGGCTACGCCAGCCTGACGTGGGAGAATCCCGCCGTTGTGAACGCGTCCTTCGCCTGGCGATACAAGGACGGGCAGTACACCAACGACACCAACACCGCCACCATAAACGCCTATTCCACAATCGGCGCGAAGGTATGGAGAAGCTTCCCCTACGGCATCACAGCTTCGCTTGCGGTTGACAACCTCCTCGACGAAAGATATCTTGAGAGCGAGACCGACCAGGCGCCCGGAAGAACGATAACCGCCGCGCTGAACATCAAATTCTGAGAGGGGAGGAAGTGATGGAAAGGGACTGTGTGCGGCGCAGGGATTTTCTGGGCGGCGTCACGGTCTCTTTTCTTTTCCACGCCGCGCTTGCCGCCGTCCTGCTCAACGCGCTGTCTTCGGCTTCCAAAGCGGACGGCAGGCCTTTCATGGTGGAGCTGATGGACCTGCCGCTCTCCATAAGGAATTACGCCATAGGGGCAAAGACAGAGCTAAAGCGCGGCGCGGTGGAACAGCTTCCCCGGCCCGCCAACAAGCCCCAAAAGAACACTGTGGAGCAGGCGCGGACGGAACGCAATCCTGAACAGACGGCGGTATTGCTCGCCGCGCCCGAGACGCAAAACGGCAGCGGAACCGGAGATATGCTTCCCGCCGCACAAAGCCACGGCAGCGGGGACGGCGGAACCGCCGACGCGACCATACTCTCATACTTCGACGCGGTGCGCCTGAAAATAGAACGGGCGAAAAAATATCCCCATGCCGCCAGGCGCGCCGGGGTGGAGGGGGAGGTCACGGTATCGTTTACGGTCAAGCCGGACGGTTCAACGGAAAAGATAAAGCTGGAGTCGTCTTCCGGCTCGGCCGCGCTGGACAGGGCCGCGCTGGAAACAGTCCTCCGCGCCTCCCCGTTTCCGCTCCCGCCCGACGGCAAGGCGCGAAGCCTGACCGTCGCGCTGGAATTCAGGACATTGTGATCGCGCACTTAGGCAAGGCATGACCGGCGGCATTGCCACCGGCCGCGACTTTTCATAGAGTATAAACACAATTCGGGCAGTCAGCAGTTTCCGTTAGGGGCGCTGGGCCGGGAAATCCGGCCAGGCTGAGAAGAAACCCTTGCACCTGATCCGGGCAATACCGGCGGAGGAAAACGGAAAGCGCGCAAGGGCTTTCGCATATCCGTTTCCGCCGTTTACCGGGAGACGGATTTTTTATTGGAGGTCCTGTGATAAACGCGAAAGGAATCTGGAAAGACATCGAAAACATGCGGTCGTCCCGGCCGCTTGTCCACAACATAACAAACTACGTGGTGATGAACAGCACGGCCAACGCACTGCTGGCGATTGGCGCGTCGCCGGTAATGGCGCACGCCCAGGAGGAAGCGGAGGATATGGCCGGGCTGGCCTCCGCGCTGGTGCTCAACATGGGTACGCTCAGCCCGGCCTGGGTCTCGGCCATGAAAATGGCGCAGCGCAAGGCCCGCAGTCTTGGCAAGCCTGTAATATTCGACCCGGTAGGGGCCGGGGCCACAGCATACCGCACCGCGGTAGCCGAGGAGATTCTCGCGGGAGGCGCGACGGTGGTGCGGGGAAACGCCTCCGAAATACTGTCGCTCGCGAACGCGGCAGGACGGACCAAAGGCGTTGATTCCACGGCCAAATCGGACAACGCCCTGTCTGCGGCAAAAAAGCTGCTTAAACATGGAGCGGCGGCAGTCACGATAAGCGGAGAAACAGACTACATCCTGAGCGGAACGGCCACAATAACCATACGGAACGGAAACACGATGATGCCGCTTGTGACCGGACTGGGCTGCACCGCCAGCGCCCTGACCGGGGCTTTCGCCGCGGTAAACCCGGACCCGGGCTCAGCCGCCGCGAATGCCATGGCCGTAATGGGCATATGCGGGGAGATTGCCGCGGGCAACTCAAAAGGTCCCGGCAGTTTCCAGACCGCGTTCCTGGACGCCCTTTACAATATTACGGAGAAGGTCATCGCCGCAAGGCTTCAGGCCGGAATTTATGGCGCCTAAGGCTGACTTCAGGCTGTATTTCGTCACCGACAGGCCGCTCTCCCGCGGGCGAGACATAACGGAAATCGCCGCGCAGGCCGTTGCCGGCGGCGTTACCGCCGTGCAGCTCCGGGAAAAGGACTGCTCTTCCCGGGAGTTCCTCCAGCAGGCCTTGGCCATGAAGAAGGCCCTTTCCGGCACAGGCGTTCCCCTAATAATAAACGACAGGGCCGACATCGCGCTGGCCTGCGGCGCGGAGGGACTGCACATAGGACAGAGCGACATGCCGTTCGCACAAGCCCGCGCCCTGCTGGGCCCGAAGGCGATTATAGGCCTCAGCGTGGAAACCCCGGAGCAGGCGGCGGAGGCTGAAGGACTGAACGCCGACTATATAGGGGCAAGCGCGGTGTTCCCGTCCGGAACGAAAGATGTGGAACATGTCTGGGGACTGGACGGACTGGCAGAACTGCGGAAAATGTCCCGCCATCGGATAGTGGCGATAGGCGGAATAAACGCGGATAACGCCGGAAGCGTCATAGCCGCCGGAGCGGATGGGATAGCGGTTGTGTCGGCCATATGCGCGGCCGGGAAACCGGAGTCAGTCGCCGCCAGGCTGCGCGCGGCCGTGGACCGCGCCCTTGAGCGCAGGACGCCCGCAGTGATTTAAGAGCCTGTTTGGAATCTCTCTTTCGCAGCGAAAACGGGGATTTTAAACAGGCTCTAAGACAAAGGATAAAAACGATGCTGACACATAAAAGAACCCTCACCATAGCAGGCTCGGACAGCGGAGGCGGAGCAGGAATACAGGCTGACCTTAAAACTTTTTCAGCGCTTGGCTGTTACGGCATGAGCGTCATCACAGCCCTGACGGCGCAGAACACGGTCGGAGTGACCGGCATTCACCCGGTTCCGGCAGAGTTCGTCGCGCTGCAGCTTGACGCCGTAATGTCGGATATCGGGGCAGACGCGGTCAAAATAGGAATGCTGAACAACGCGGAAGTCATAAAATCCGTGGCGGCAGGACTGGTCAGGCACAAAGCGTCAAACGTAGTGCTGGACCCGGTAATGACAGCGAAAAGCGGGGACAAGCTGCTCCAGGACAGCGCAATCGCCGCGCTGAAAACGGAACTGCTGCCACTAGCCTTCATCGTCACGCCCAACATCCCGGAAGCGGAACTTTTGACCGGCACCGCCATCAAGAACCGGCAGGACATGGCCGAAGCGGCGGAAGCGCTGCTCGGCATGGGCCCGGACGCGGTATTGCTGAAGGGAGGGCATCTGGAAGGGGAGGAAAGCCCGGACCTGCTGGCCCTTTCCGCAGGGAAACGCCGCTGGCTTGAAGGCAGACGTGTAAACACGAAAAACACATATGGGACCGGTTGTATGCTTTCCTCCGCGATAGCGGCCTTCCTTGCACATGGGGAAAATCCGGAAGAGGCGGTCCTGCAGGCCAAGGAATACATAAGCGGAGCAATAGCCGCGGCGGCTTTTTATACAATAGGAAAAGGCCACGGGCCGGTGCATCACTTTCATAAATTATGGCGGGAAAAGGCCCAGGTGGGCGATTGACAGCGGGGGGGCTGAAGGAATATAATTGTAGGTGAGAATAAACTCAAGAACGCTAAAGAGACAAAGGATTGGTAGCACAACAATGACAACCACCAAGCAAAACAGGGCCGAAGTGACGGCAAAATTCCAGATTCACCCCACCGATGTGGGCTCCACCCCCGTCCAGGTCGCCCTTCTCACCGAGAGAATAAAATACATTTCCTCGCACCTCAAGACGAACCCCAAGGACTACGCAGGGGAACGCGGTCTCCTTAAACTGGTCGGCCAGCGCCGCCGCCTGATGGGTTACCTCAAGAGCAGCAACCCTGCCCTCTACCAGAAGATGGTCAAGCAGCTCGAAGTGAGGAAATAAACTAGATGACAACTTTCAACACAACCCGCCTTGAGGAAAAGGTCGGGGCTAATTCCATTTCGCTCGAAACCGGCTATCTCGCCAAACAGGCGGACGGCTCGGTCATCGTACGCATGGGCGACACGGCGATTCTCGCCACGGCGGTCTGCACCAAGGAGCAGAAGCCGGGCGTGGCGGACTTCGTGCCCATCACCGTCAACTATAAGGAACGCACCTACGCCGCCGGCAAGATACCTGGCGGCTTTTTCAAGCGCGAAGGCCGCCCTTCCATGAAGGAAGTGCTCTCCTCCCGCCTGAGCGACCGCGCGGTGCGCCCCCTGTTCCCCGAGGGCTTCAACTGCGAGACGAACGTCACCTCGCTGGTCGTTTCCCACGACGGCGTCAATGACCCCGACATCCTCGGCATAACCGCTTCCTCCGCCGCGCTGACCATCTCCTCCATACCGTTCGACGGCCCCGTGGCCGGCGTGCGCGTCGGGATGGAGAACGGAAAGCTCATCCTCAACCCCACTCTCGCCCAGCGCGAAAACGCCTCCGTTGACCTCGTCATCGCCGGCACGCTCAAGGGCATACTGATGGTCGAGGGCGGCTGCAAGGAAATGCCGGACTCCACGGTCATCGAGGCCATGGAACTGGCGAAGCCCGAAATCGACAAGCTCTGCAACATGCAGATTGCCCTGCGGGAAAAGGCCGGCAAGGAGAAATTCTCCTTCAAGCCGACCCTCGTGCCCGAAGACGTCAAGAAGGCCGCCGAGGAAACCGCCCGCCCCGAGATAGTGAAGATTCTCAAGGGCTTCCTTGAAAAGAAGGCCCGCGAGCAGGCCGTCTCCGAAGTGAAGAAGGCCCTCATCGCCAAATTCGAGGCCCAGTACCCCGCCGACGCCAAGTCCTTCGTGGGCTTCGCCGTCGAAGGCATACTTTACGAGGAAAGCCGCAGGCTGGTCCTCAACGACCGCGTACGTGTCGACGGCCGCAAGACCGATCAGATACGCCCGCTCCATTCGCAGGTCGGCTACTTCCCGCGCACGCACGGTTCCGCCGTGTTCACCCGCGGGCAGACGCAGGCCCTCGTCGCCTGCACCCTCGGCACGCCCGAGGACATGCAGCTCGTCGAAGGACTGGACAGGACATACAAGGAACGCTTCCTCCTGCATTACAATTTCCCCGGCTTCGCCACCGGCGAAGTGAAGCGCGACATGTCGCCCGGCCGCCGCGAAATCGGACACGGAGAGCTCGCCCGCCGCGCCCTCCTGCCGCTCGTCCCCGCGGAAGAGGATTTCGCCTACACCATCCGCCTGGTCTCCGACATACTGGAGTCCAACGGCTCCTCATCGATGGCCAGCGTGTGCGGAGGCTCCCTCAGCATGTTCGACGCCGGCGTGCCGATGAAATCCGCCGTCGCCGGCATAGCGATGGGCCTCATCACGGACGGGGACAAGTACGCCGTTCTCTCCGACATCATGGGCATGGAAGACCACCTGGGCGACATGGACTTCAAGGTCGCCGGCACGCGCAACGGCGTGACCGCCTTCCAGATGGACGTCAAGCTGCCCACCGGCATACCCATCGCCATACTCAAGGAAGCCGTGGCGCAGGCCCACAACGGCCGCCTCCACATCCTTGAGCACATGGATTCAGTCATCTCCGCGCCGCGCGGCACCATGTCGCAGTTCGCGCCCCGCCTGTTCCGCGTCACCATCCCGCGCGACAAAATCGGCGCCCTCATCGGCCCGAGCGGAAAGAACATCCGCCGCATCATCGAGGAGACCGACAGCAAGATCGAGGTCAACGACGACGGAGTGGTGTTCATCTCCGGCCTGGACGCGACGAAGGTGGAAGCCGCCCGCAAATACGTGGAATACTACACCGCCGAAGTGGAAGTGGGCCAGGTATACAAGGGCAAGGTCGTCTCCATACAGAACTTCGGAGCCTTCGTGGAAGTGCTGCCCGGCAAGGAAGGGCTGCTCCACATCTCCGAAATCGCGCCGCACCGCATCAACCGTGTCGAGGACGTTCTCCAGATGGGCGATGAAGTCGACGTGAAGGTCGTGGAGATGGACAACATCGGCAAGTTCAGGCTCTCACGCAAGGTTCTCCTGCCGCCGCAGGAGAAGAAAGGCGGACAGGGAAGGCCGTAGCCTTCCGTCCGCCCCCGGGCGGACCCGCCAAAAATCTCAGGAGGACTATGAAGAAGACCGTACGCAAAGCCAAGCCGGAGCCCAAGACCGAGGCGCACAAGAGTCCCGTGCTGTCCGAGGTTTCCAAGCTCTACGAGTTCATGCAGAAAAACGGCCTTGAAACCATAGATTACCAGGACACGGCGTCCCATGTGCGCCTGGTAAGGAAGCGCGCACAGCCCGTCCATGTCCCGGTGCCGGTTGCAGCCCACGGCGCGCCGGCCCAGGGCCAGAAAACAGGTTCGTCCGCGCCCGCGCCGTCGGAATATCACGGCGACACGCTCAAGAGCCCGCTCATGGGCATATTCTTCCGCGCCCCTTCGCCCTCAAGCCCTCCCTTCGTCCGGGAAGGCGAATTCGTGAAGGCCGGGCAGGTGATGTGCCTTATAGAAGCAATGAAGGTCTTCAACGAGGTCAAGGCGGAGTATGACTGCATACTTACCAAGGTTCTCGTGGAGGACGGCAAGCCGGTCAAGCAGGGCCAGGACCTCCTGGCGATAGAGCGCAAGTAAAGCGCCCTCGCAAACACTCGAACGACGCCGGGGCATGAATCAAAATGCCCCGGCGTTTTCTTAAAACCATAACGGCAAACAAAATGACAGACACGGCAACATTCCAGGACAGCGTCACCGCCGCCGCGGAACGGATAGCGGAAGCCATCCCCCAGGAAGGCGAAGTGACGGCGTGGGAGCTTAAGGTAAAGCTCCACATGCCAAGCACGATGCTCTACGCGGCACTTGGCTACCTTATGGGCCGGGAACGCGTCCGCATGGTGCAGGACGGCCTCGACCACCGCGTAAGCCGCCGAAAATAACACCCCATGCCACGCCGCTACAGCAAGCGCAGCAAGTCCAAGCCAGGTTCGCAGTCGCCCTTCGCGACGGCGATACTCTGGTTTTTCTCGCTGGCCCTTTCGCTGTGGCTGATAGCGGTGCAATGGACCAGCCAGGGCGGCCGCCTGGGCGAAAGCCTCAACTCCGCCCTCCAGACCGTTTTCGGGCAGGCCGCCTACCTTTTCCCCGTGGTCCTTCTCTACGGGCTCATACGGATTTTCACCAGCAAAACGGCAAAGGGCGTTTTTTCGCTCGGCGCCGGCACGGCGATACTCTGCACCGCCTGCTCCATAGAACTCGAGCTGCTGCGCCACCAGTTTCCCGACTCAAGCATAAGCGGCGGCGCAATCGGCACCCACGTCACGAGGATACTCGTTTCCATCTTCGGGGGCTGGGGGGCCGCTTTGCTCGGACTGGCGCTGCTGCTTTCCGGCGTGCACATACTTTTCGCCATCTCGTGGTCCGAAACCTTCAAAAACATGACCGAATGCCTGAAAGAGGACTTCGAGACATGGAAAAACGCGAGGGCGGAACTTTCCACACAGAAGGTGTCCGCAAAGGACGGGACGCTAAAGATACAGCGCGCGGCCCCGGCCTCTTCCGCCGACGCCAAGCAGGACAAAAAACCCGACGACGCTCCGCCGCCCCCGCTCAAGATAATCAGGGCGGAAACATCCCGCCCCGCGCCGGAAAAACAGGAGGAGCAGGCTCCGCGCAGGGAAGAGAAGAAACCCCTCGCCGCGGAAGCCAAGTCCGCGCCCGCCAAACCGGCCAAGGAAGAGGGGAAACCCGCGCTGCAGAAGCCTAACGAATGGCACCTGCCTGACGTGGCTCTCCTTCGCGCCCCGCAGACGGACCGCTCACTCGGCCCGACAGACCAGGAAATTTTTGCCGCGAAGCACAAGCTTGAGGAAACGCTTAAGAGCTTCAACATAGCCGCCGATGTGACGGGTGTCTCGCCCGGGCCCGTGGTCACCCGCTACGAAATAAAACCCCGCCCCGGCGTGAAAGTAAGCTCCATAGTGAACCTGTCCAACGACATAGCGCTGGCGATGAAGGCGCGCGGCATACGCGTGGAAGCCCCCATACCGGGCAAGGACGCCATCGGCTTCGAAATACCCAATGAAAAGCCGGCCATGGTCACGCTGCGGGAGATAATAGAGGACCCGCTGTTCACCACCAAGAAGACCCCTCTCATAGTGGCGCTGGGCCGCTACGCCGAAGGCGCCTCCGCCACCGGCCACCGAGTCCTGCGCGCTGTCGTCCTTCAGGTTGCCCGTGGTCGGGCCGACGCTGCGCATG
>CAYPTM010000078.1:0-9137 GCA_964413345.1 uncultured Elusimicrobiales bacterium | reverse complement strand
GTGGCGGAGCAGATAGTCTTCGCCGCGCCGGATGGCTCCATAGTGCGGGTAAAGGATGTGGCGCGGGTGGTGCGCGAATACGACGTGGAGGATTCCTACGTGGAATGCAACGGCCAGCGCTCGCTGGTGCTGTCCATGGAGATGCGCTTCGGCAACAACATAGTCCGCTTCGGAAAAGACATAGACAAGATTATAGCCGACTTCAAGGCCCGGAATCCGTCCGACCTGGAAATAAAAAAGGTGGCCGACATGCCGCTGGTTGTCCGGAATTCCGTCAACCACTTTTTCCGCGACTTCGGCATAGCCATACTTTCGGTCATAATAGTGGTCGCGCTGCTGCTGCCCCACAGGGTAGCGGCGGTGGCGGCAGTCACCATACCGATATGCATGCTCCAGTCCTTCGGCATACTGCAGGGGCTGGGCATAGAGCTGAACACCGTCTCGCTGGCGATGCTCGTGGTGGTTTTGGGCATGGTGGTGGATAACGCCATAGTCGTCATAGACAACCACATAGAGAAACTCGACCACGGCATAGACCCGCACACCGCCGCCTGGACAAGCGCGAAGGAATTGCTTATACCCGTGTTCACGGCCACAATAGCCATCATAGCGGCCTTCGCCCCCATGCCGATATTCAACACCGGGATGTCGGCGGATTTCACCGGGCCCATCCCGCTTACAGTGGCGGTAACGCTTGGCATATCTATGCTGGTGGCAATGCTTCTGGTGCCCATACTCTGCGACGCCTTCATAAGGCAGGGCCTCCATTCCGCTGAAGGTAAAAAACAGGGCCAATCACTGCTGGATAAGTTGCAGTATTTCTACAACGCGCATCTGTCCTCGGCGATGGAGCATCCAGCGCGAACCTTCTGGATAGGCATAGGAGCAATTCTGGGTGGAGTGGCGATTGCTGGCCTGCTCTCACAGCAATTATTCCCGAAACTGGAGCGAAACCAGTTCGCCGTGGAGATATATTTCCCTGAAGGGACATCACTGTCGAAAAACGCGGAAACAACGAAAGAGATTGCGAAGCTAATATCCGGGGACAAACGCGTGGCCGACTTGATATCGTTCGTGGGAACCAGTTCACCACGCTTCCACACGCTTTACGCCCCGCAAATGCCGGCGAAGAACTATTCCCAGCTTATTGTGGTGACGGACACCAACAAAAGCGCCAAGGCCATGCTGCGGGAATATGACGTAAAGTACCGGGACGCCTTCCCCAACGCCCATGTCCGCTGGAAAGAGCTGGACTTCATGTCCGCCGAAGCGCCGGTAGAGATACGGATATCCGGCGACAGCATAGCTGAAATAAAAGCCGTCGCGGAACAGGTAAAAGCCTTCCTGCGGGAAGAAAAAGACGTTATCTGGGTGCGGGACGACTACCGGATGGCTCAATTGGCGGTGGACCTCGATATAGACAGGGAGGCGGCAAACCGTCTTGGTCTCAGCCGCGGGATGATTGGCGCGGCCACCGCCCTCAACCGCAATGGGCTAACCGTTTCCACCCTCTGGGAAGGCGATTACGGCAAGGACATAGTGCTCAAATATGAAAAGGATAAGAGCTATTCCCCCGAAAAACTCTCCGACCAGTATATCAGCGCGCCCCTTTCCCCGCAGGCCATAGCGCTGCGGCAGGTGGCCAAGCTGAGACCCGGCTTCAGCGACGGGCAGGTTGTAAGGCGCAATGGACGACTTACACTTACGGTCAGGGCCGACATCGCGTTTGAGAAACTTGCCACCCCGGTACTGATGCGAGTTCAGAAAAAAATTGCGGGATTGAAGCTCCCCCCCACAGTGCAGATAGGCTATGGAGGCGAGGCTGAAAAGATGGAGGAAACATACATCCCGCTAATCAAATCCCTAATCACCAGCGTGATACTCATATTCCTTGTCCTGCTACTGCAGTTCCAGAGCGTCAGGCTGGCCCTTCTGGTGATGGCGACAATGCCCCTGAGCATTTTGGGCGGGGCGCTCGGGCTGCTGATAGTCGGCTTTCCGTTCGGCATGACGGCATTCCTTGGCTTCATAGGCTTGTTCGGCACCGTGGTTCGCAACGGCGTAATACTCATAAGCTATGCGAGGGAACTCGAGCACGGCGGAATGTCCGTAAAAGACGCGGCTTTCGCAGCAGGAAAAAGAAGGATGCGCCCCATCTTCCTGACCGCGAGCGCCGCGGCGGTAGGCGTAGTCCCGCTCATCACATCCGGTTCCCTGCTGTGGGGCCCGTTGGGCACGGTAATCTGCTTCGGCCTCATAGGCTCCACCATACTCACGCTTTACGTGCTGCCGGTGGTCTACTGGAAATTCGGCGAAAGCAAGGCCGTCCGGGAAGGAGGCGCCATATGAAACGCGAGACGCTGACAGCAGCGCTTCTCTTAACGCTGGCACTCCCGTCTTTGGGCGGGAACGGAGGCCTTACTCTTGGCGACTATCAGGCAATGGCCCTGCGCGGGAACAGGGATCTGCGCTCCGCCATCCTTGCCGAGGAAGCCGCTGACCAGGCCCGCAAGGGGGCCAGAACCGGTTATTTCCCAAAAGCCGGCGCAGGCGGCGCAATAGCCACGACAAATATACTGCCGGGAGCGGCCGTGGAAACACCACTCCTGCCGGACGCGGCGAACAAGTCAAACTCCGTATCCGTAGGCATGGTAACGGTGCAGCAGCCGCTGTTTGCCGGAGGCAGGATAGTAAACGGCAACAGGCTGGCCGACACCGGCCTGGCCGCCGCGCGGCATCAGCTCAGGATAAAAAGCGACGAGACAAAAGCGCAAGCGGAGAAAAAATACCGGCTTCTCAAGGTCCTTGCCGCCAAAAAGAAGACACTGCTGGCCTATGAGCGCATGATAAACTCGCTTTATGACCAGGTAAGCCAGGCGGCCGAAAACGGCCTTGTCACTAAAACTGACGTCCTCCGCGTCGGCTTGAAGAAATCCGAGATAAAGGTAAACAAGTCCATACTGGAGAAATCCACCGCCCTGGCCGAGAACGACTTCCGCTTCTACGCCGGGATGCCGTCCGGAGAGGAGATACTGCTCGCCGAAGAGGAAGAAACGGTGATCGAACCATCCTTCAAGGCGGAAAACCTGCCGGCGCTTGTAAGAGGGCGGGCGGAATACGGACTCGCGGAAAGCGGACTGGAAGCGGCGCGCCTGCAGACAAAGGTAAAACGGGGGGAATACATGCCGGCGCTCTCGGTAGGAGCCGGACTGTACAGGGGGGACTACCTTAACGGGAAGGCGGATTACCAGAACAGCGTGGCCTTCGGGATGGTCTCGATACCGCTTAACTTCTGGGAGGCGGCCCACACCGTAAAGGAAATGAAGCTGAAGGAGAATGCCGCCGCCGAACGGCTTAAATACGCAGAGGATTACCTGCTGCTGGATTTGCAGTCCCTTCTGAAGGAATACGAACAGAATTTCGACAAGGTGCGCCTGGCCGAAACCGCGATGGAAGAAGCCCGGGCCAACCGTTCGGAAATAGAGGACGGCTACAAAAACGGGACGGAGAAACTCTCCGACCTGCTTGAGGCCATGGCGCTGGAGCAGGAAAGCGAGGACCGCCTGAGCGGGGCCAGGGCAGACTATTTCCAGGCCAGGACGGCCTTCACCCTGGCGGCCGGAATTGACAGCACAAGTAAGTAATTGCTAACTTATGGGGAATGAAGAAAAAGCAGACAAGAATGCCGGCGAAGGAACGGCGTCAGGCCATACTGGAAGCGGTACAGGTGCTTTTCGCGGAAAAGGGGTTCGACGGAACAACCTCCCGGGAAATGGCGCGCGCGGCCGGGGTTTCGGAAGCGCTGCTCTACAAGCACTTCCCAGACAAGGACGCCATCTACGCCGCGATACGGGACTCGGCCATAAACGACGAGCTGGTGGAGGAGTACGGCAGGATAGCGGGGCTTCCCCCCTCCTCCAAAACTCTTGTGCTGCTGATGCAGTTTTTCATAGAGAAAATCATCGAGCGGAATCCGAGAAAGGTGGATCTGTCACGACTTATGGTGCGCAGCATGCTGGAAGACGGAAAGTTCGCGGCAACGTTCTATACCACCGTTTCGGCGGAATGGATGGACCAGTTCGAAAAGTCAGTGCAGGCCGCAGCCAAAAACGGAGATTTGGAGCCCTCCCCCATACATACGGGAACCCTACAACTGCTGGTGTATTCACTCTGTTCCGGCCTGCGGCTGCATCTGGACCAGCCAAAGATTCCCAGGAGAGTGGCGCTCTCAAGGGACGAACTGGTTGAACAGTGCACCTGGTTCACGTTGATGGGAATAGGGCTTAAGCCGTCGGTCATACGCCGGCACTACCGTCGGGACGGGTTAAAGGCTGTATTGACGGACTAGTTTTTTTCGAGCCATAAGTGAGTAAGCGCACACTTAATTTAAGGCTTTTGCAGTAATCCGCCGCCCGGACGGGCGGCACAAACGGAGGGAAGTATGCCAAGCATAAAGAGCATTATAGACCACTCGGCTGTCACGCTTCTCAATCAGCTCATAGAGAACGACGGCATGAGGCACGCCGCGCTCCGCTACGCAGAAAAAGCCGCCTATGACAACTGCATGGAGGACGCCTACCCCGTCGCGGTGAAGGAAGCGGAGTTTATCGCCAAACGCAACCTGATATACTCCATAAACAAGGCCCTGGACAAGGGAATCATCGCCCCCCAGGTGAGAAAACGCCTGCTGCAGAACCTTGTAGGACGGGTAATGCTGCCGGACAGCGACGCTAAAAAGAATTTCATAACCAGATACGGCATTCACCCTCCCGGCTTCCTTACCATAAGCCCGGCCGCCACATGCAACCTCAAGTGCACCGGCTGTTACGCCAACAGCTCCAGCAGCGAGCAGGCCCGTCTGGACTATCCGACTTTCATCCGCATAATAGCCGAGAAGGAAAGGCTGTGGGGCTCGTACTTCAGCGTCATTTCAGGAGGGGAGCCTCTTCTCTGGCGGGACGGAAACAAGTCCATTCTGGACGTCTTCGCGCACTTCAAGCACGAATATTTCATGATGTACACAAACGGAACGCTTATAGACAGGGAGATGGCGCGGAAACTTGCCGCCCTCGGAAACGTTACGCCCGCCATATCGGTGGAAGGGTTCGAGGAGGACACCGACGCCCGGAGAGGGAAGGGTACTTTCCGGAAGATACTGGAAGCCTTCGCCAACCTGCGCGAAGCCGGCGTCCCCTTCGGCGTGTCGCTGACCGCCACCCGGAAAAACACGGAAGCCCTGCTTGACGACAAATTCATCGATTTCTGCTTCTCTGAACAGGGCGCGATATACGGCTGGTTCTTCCACTACATGCCTATAGGCAGGGCCTACACCATGGACCTGGTGGTGACGCCCGAACAGCGCCTTAAAATGTATGAACGGCAGCAGGTTCTGATGCGTGACAGGAAGCTGTTCTTCCTGGACTTCTGGAACGGCGGCCCGATATCGCACGGCTGCCTTGCCGGAGGACGAAGGGGAGGATTCTTCTACGTCAACTGGAATGGCGACGTGACACCGTGCGTATTCTTCCCATACAGCACGGCGAACATAAAGAAAACCTATGAAGGCGGCGGCGACCTGAATACCCTCCTCTTCTCGGAATTCTTCACGGACATACGGGAATGGCAGACGGAGTACGGATTCGCGCAGGACTACAAGGCGGTCAAGCCGGAGATAGGCAACTGGCTGCGTCCCTGCCCCATGCGCGACCATCACCGCAAGGCCCAGGAGCTTATAGCCAAACACGGGGCAAGACCGGTGGACCTTCCCGCCGCGGACGCCATGGGAGATTCCAGGTATCATGAGATGCTCGCGGCATACGGAGACAAAATAGGAGAGCTTACGGAGCCCATATGGAAAAAGGAATATCTGGGAAAAAAGGCAAACTGAACAGGCTTATGTCCGCCGTGTCGGGGATGATGCCAAAACAGGAGGAAAGCCCCATGCCCAAATCTGTAAAGAAAGCGACCAGAGCGCCGGGCGTACGCAAAACGGCTCAGCCCCGGACCGAAGCCCCCGCCGCGACAGGCCTTCCGGCGGCCGGGGAAAAGAAGGAGCTGCGCCTGTCCGTGGATTATCCGCAGGAGAGTGAAACCATATGGAACGGTCATTACGCCGTCCGCATAACCGCCTGTGACTGCGACGGAATCGAGGTTTCAATTGACGGGCAGGCGGCCCGGCCCTGCCGCAACGTGGCCGGACACTGGTGGTTTGACCTGCGCGGCCTGTCCGCCGGCAGCCACCTGCTGACGGCGCGCCTGCACAAGGGCGGAAACGACGCGGTGGCAAGCAGGCAGTTCAACGTGAAGGAGTAGAAAGGTTTATAAGTAAGCGGGAGGAGCCTGGCGACAGGCCTTTTGGGGAGTGCACGCGGTATTGGAGGAGTTATGCGACTAAAGAACATACTTGCGGCCTTATGCATACTTCCACTGCTGTCAGCCACGGCAATGGCCGACAAGCCGGTCCGGGTTTCACTGCTTACGGGTGCCGGAGTCCCCATCGGCGGTTACTGGGGCGGCAACTTCAAGGCCAGCGGCTACGTGGGCGGAGAGTCGGAGATAGAGTGGAGCGAGAACATCGCCACCGGCATGATGGCGGGATACTTCTTCGGCCACACCGACGGCAGGGAGCTTAAAAGGGAGTTCAAGAACCTGCACATAACGCCCTACGTCAAGTATACCGAACCCCTTGGCGGAGGATGGAACGCGTCGGCGATGGGCGGGGTCGGCATATACTTCGTCAATTACGATGACGACGCGGCGGTGCCGGACGTGGACGACTCTACCAAGCGCTATTTCGGCTACATGGCCGGCGTCAGCCTGACGAAGATGTTCACCACGTCGCTGGAGATAGGGCTGGACGTCCGCTTCCACCAGATATTCCGGCAGCAGTACACCATCAACACGCTTACGCCGGCGCTGACCATGGCGCTGCACTTCTGAGACGGTTTGGCCGCATGGTTCCAGGAAACCAGGCGGTTGAAGCAGGAACGCGAGCAGGGGCAAGTCTCCCCACCCCGACACGCCCCTCTCGCAGATTTGACCCCGGTACCGGCCCTGCCGCCGGGAAAGGAATGGAGGAGAGAGCAGCAGGATTTCTCCCCGGGCAACCATGAACCCCCGGAGAGAGAAGGAAAGCGGGCGAGGGCGCTCTCCCCACCCCAAACAGGCCCCCGCCCGCCGGTTTACCCCCGGCAAACGTGCATGTACCCCCCCGTTCATGCACGAAGCCGCCCCTTCCGAAAGGAAGGGGCGGCTTGTTTTAAGGTTTGCTCCGAATCAGCTTATCGTCTTCTGTATGCGGTCGGCGTGGCTCGGGTGATAGACGCGGTAATCAATCTGGGGGAAGATGTTGTCCCGTCCCTCCAGATCGCGCAGATATTCCTCGTTGATGCGGTTGCCCATTATCTGGTCGTACAGCGCCATGAAACGCTGCACGTGTTCCTTGGTCCGCTTGGTGGAATACTGCATGGCCGTGCCCATGGTCATGAGGAACGCCCAGTCCGAACTCTGCGCCAGCACGAGCTCGCGCGCGCACTGGTTGAGGGCCCGGCGCAGAACGCCGTCCGATTCAGGGAAACGGGCCGTCATCTCGACCATGCGCTGTGCGGCCTTGTGGAGATGGCGGTATATCCAGTCGTTGCCGCCGTTAAGCCAGACCTCCATGTAGCCCTTGTCGCCCCAGGAAGACATGGTGGGCTGGACTATCTGGTTGTCCGGGTTCTCCGCCAGGTATTCGCTCGGCGTGATGGTGCGGATGGTATCCTGATCGTGGTGCAGCTTGCGGAACAGGTATTCCAGGAACTGCGGCCCCTCGTACCACCAGTGGCCGTACAGCTCCGCGTCATACATGGAAACTATGAGCGGCTTCTTGCCGAGGAAGCTGTGCAGATGCTCAACCTGCTTCTGGCGGTTGAACATGAAGTTGCCCGCGTGGCTTGCGGCCACTTCGGCGGCTTCAGCCGGCCGGTAAGGCTCCTTCTGTGCGAGGCCGACCTTGCCCGTTATCCTGTTGTACTTGACGGCGATGTTGCGGCGCACGCCGTCGGAATGCAGGTAGGGCTTTATGTATTCGTACTCAAGGTCGTACCCGAGGTCGCGGTAGAACTCGCGGTAGCGGTAATCGCCGGGATAGCCCATCTCCGCGCTCCAGACCTGGTGGGCGGACTCCATGTCGCGGGAGAACGCCGCCACGCCGGAAGGGCAGTAGACGGGCGCGTACACCCCGTAGCGGGGGCGCGGCGTGCCGTAAAGTATGCCGTGCGTCTCCAGGAAGAAATACCGGATGCCCGCGTCCTTGAGGTAAATCTCGTCGCCGGGGTTGTAGGCGCATTCGGCCAGCCAGATACCGCGCGGCGCGCGCCCGAAGCGGCGGCCGTAGTCTTCCACGGCTATGCGTATCTGGGCGTTGACCGATTCCTTGTGCACCTGCAGCGGCAGGAAGCCGTGCGTGGCGCAGCAGGTTATTATCTCCAGCTTGCCCATGTCCTGGAATTTCTTGAAGCCTTCCAGTATGTTGCCGTGGTACCAGTTGTCGTAAAGGTCCGCCAAGCGCTTGAACTTGGAGCTGTACATCTGCGCCACTTCGGCGTAAGGGGTATACTGCGTCCGCAGCACCTCTTTCTCCATCAGCTCCACGCGCTTGCCGAGATAATCGCGGAAACGGCTCTTGAGCAGGTCGTCCGCCATCATATTGCACAACGGCGGCGTAAGGGACATTGTTATGCGGAAATCCACCCCGTCCTGCGTAAGCCGCTCGTACATGTCGAGCAGGGGCAGGTAGGTTTCCACCATCGCCTCGTAGAACCAGTCTTCCTCGAGGAAATCCTCGTACTCCGGATGCCGGATAAAAGGCAGATGCGCGTGCAGTACCAGGGAAAGATAGCCTTTTTCGTTACCGATTTTCATCGTTATTGGTAGCTCTCGTGGCTGTAATGGTTATTTTTCTGCGATCCACGCCGTCGTTGCTGTATGCTTCAACGGGCATGTCGAGTTTTCCGTCAGGGAAAGCGAAGCGCATGGTGAAAGTGCCATCCGGGTTCAGCTTGATGTTGCGCCCTGCCACAGTGACCTTGGCGTCCGGTTCGGTGGCCCCGTAAAGTATCAGTTCACAGTCCGCCACCAGCCAGAAGCCGCGTTCC
>CAYPTM010000077.1:0-9165 GCA_964413345.1 uncultured Elusimicrobiales bacterium | reverse complement strand
CAGACAGTTGGAATCAGCGGAACAGGCCGTGGTTGTATACGGAACGGTATTTATAGAAACGGTAGTACCAGGCTTAAGAATGCGAACATAGGTTGTGGCGGATTCGGTAAGCATGTAAGTGATTACCGCTATATCCGTAGTAAGCGAACCAAGCGATTTCAGCTTTATATCCGTGACTTGAAGCGGGTCCAGCGAAAGCTGTCTGGTAAGGCCGTGAGCGACATCCTGTCCGTCAGTTGTGGAGAATTCATCATCGGAATAAGCGTCAACACTGACCAGATAGTTGCCAGCAGGAAGCATGTGGCCATTGTCATCGCGGCCATCCCAAGGGTCGCCGTTCTGCAACGAACCGTCCGGAGTACCCTCGCCGGTTTTGACAGCATAACCAGCCCTGCAGGTTGAAGCGCTTGAAGTGACATTGCGTATAACCTGAGTGGTAGTGTCTGAATCTAGCACACGCACGCGAACACAGGCATCCTTGCTGACGCGGTACTGAATGTTATAAGGCTGTGCGGCAACGCCGGTTACCAAGCCAACAACCGTAGGAGAGCTGCGGATGGAGTGTACGTTGGTCACATCCACCTGCACGGGGAACTGGTTCTGTCCGGGATAGGCGGCGGTCTGCTCTATGTTGATGTTGCCGGAAGTAACCGTAGTCTGGTTGGTTTTGACCGTGGCGCGGAAACCGAACTGGCCGTTGGTTTTACCGAATTCGCCGTCAAGATTGTAGGATGCGTCCCACGCCGCGCAGTAAGTGCCGATGACGCCATATACACCCGTACCGCAGGTTCCGACGTTGTACATGTTGATGGTGCGGATAGGAGGAGTGGAGCTGGGGTCAAGGGGGTTGGAACCGCTTTTGAATTTGAACACTTCAAAGCGCATTTCGTCAATACCGAAAGCGTAACCGCCGGAAGCCGAGGAAGAGTTGGTGTTTATGCAGGACACCTTGGCGCAAAGGGCAAGACAGGCACCAGGGTAACTACGGCCCGCACCGGTATCTGCCCGCAAAGACTGGTCATACTCTATCAGAGCGGCGGACTCCCAAGGATTTGTAGAAGTCAGTGAACTGTCGCAATTACCATGAAAAGTGCCATCACCCTGACGCTGGCAGCCATAAGACCTGCGGCTGTTACTATCCGGAATAACCCCATTGCCAATGCAGTAAGCGGAAAAACTAGTAGAACCAGTGGAGTAATGCACGTCGATTTCTGATATGTAAAGCTGCTGGGAATGGGCCTTTTCAAGACCTGCGAAAAGGGACAGGAACGCCGCCACGGCAAAAAAGAAAATTTTCCTCATCTCGATTATTGCTCACCGCCTGAGAATTGTCCCGCGTCCGCGCGGGCATATAACACGACGCCGGCAAAACCACGGAAATGGTCCCGCCAGCAAATTACAAATACTATTTTCCTAACTTTCCCCTCTATTGTCAAATATTTTTTACGTATATATGAATCATTAGCGAAACACCGCCGCAACAAAACGGCGGTCGGGGGGACGGAGGAACGCTCAGGAAGGCAGTATGGGAGGATTCTGCGACGCGCCGGGGCCAAGCACATCCCCATACAGGGCGGCCTTGCCCTTGCACTTGGATTTAACCCAGTACAGGGTTTCATCCGCGCGCTGCATAAGCTCTTCGGTGGTCTTGGCGTCTTCCGGATAGACCGCCGCTCCAAGACTGGCGGAAAGGTGCAGTTCCCCCGTCTTTGCGAACGGAACGGGTATGCGGATTTCGGCTATTTCCTGGCTGAGGCGCGTGGTTATGCGGCGGGCGTCAGCCGCGCGGGCCTGCGGAAGAAGTATCAGTATTTCGTCCCCGCCGTAGCGGCAGGGGAAGTCTATCTTGCGTAGATTCGCCATTATGACGCGGCTTATTTCCTTCAGCGCGACGTCGCCTATCTGATGGCCGTAGGTGTCGTTGACTTCCTTGAAATAGTCCACGTCTATCCATACCAGCGCCATGGGCTGGCCGAAACGCTCGGCGCGGTACATCTCCTCCTGGAAACGCTCGTTGAAGTAGCGGCGCAGGGGCAGTTTGGTCAGCTCGTCATACTGGGAGAGGTCCTGCACCTTGTCGAACAGCATGGCGTTGTCCAGCGCGAGGGCTATCTGCCCCGCGAAGGAACTCAGCGATGTAAGGTCGTCGCGGCGTATGGGCTGCTGGAACATAAGGTTATCAACTATAAGGAGGGCCGAAGTCTTGCCCTGCACCATGAGCGGGATGTAAACAACGGTATCGCGGTACTTGTCTATTATGGTCTGGCTGTTGTTGGCCAGCGCGATATCCGCAAAAAGGTGGCTGCCGGGCTGAAGGGGTATCTGCTCATGCGCCAGGCTGCGGACATGGCCGCGCACGTCCACGCTCAATTCCCCTTTCAGCTTCTGCTCCTCCTGATTGACCAGATAAAGGCGCACGCGGTCGAAACCGAAATATTTCTGTATGCCCTGAAGGATGAGCTTCATCGCGTCGTCACGCCGCAGGGAGGAGGCGAACACGCCGGTCAGTTCCGTAAGGGCGTGCGCCCGCTGCAGCTGGTCCTTGGTGTAGCGGTCCATGTCGGCGTGGCTCATGTTGTGGGAAAGCTCTTCCGCGAGGCCCTGCGCCAGTTCCTTTTCCCTGCTGGAGAAGGTCCAAGACTTGTTGAGCCGCTCCATGCGCAGCGCGCCTATGCGGGAAAACTTGGCGCCCTCGAACTTGAGGCCGCTGTTCTTTGAAAGACCTTTCCACTGCACCGGCACGTAAAGGGCGGGATAGGCGAGGTCCTGGGAAAGATAAACGCCGGTTCCCTGCAGCACGGAACGGAGGGGAGACTGTTCCGGAACGTGTATCTCCTCCTCTATGTCCATGGTCACCTCGCCGCGCCAGACAAGGCGCTGCGCGAGAATGGATTCCAGCGGCAGCCATTCGAAAAAGGATATCTGGTCGAGCTTGAGGTGGTGGGCGATCATCTCCAGCCCGCGGGAGAGCAGTTCCTGCGGGTCCCGGAAGGACTGGTTAAGCTCTTTGTGAAAACGGTAAAGGAGTTCTGTAGACTGGTTCATATAAGCCCTCAGTCCCCGTAAAGTGAAAGAAGGTAGTCCATCTCGACCTGCGCCTTGACCATCTCCTGCATCAGCAGGCTGGAGCTGTACCTGTTCTTTACAATCTCGCTTGCGAGGCGGCCCATGGCCTCGTCAAGAATCTTGACCGCCGTTCCGCAGACGGTTATGTTGGGCAGTGTGCGGGCGGAACCGACTATGGCCGCGTAGGTGCTGAGTCTTTCCCTTGAGGAGAATATGAACCCCTCGAAAGCGGCGTTGGAGCAGGGGAAGGCGTCTATGAGGCGGGCGTATTTCTGCTGGCGGCTGTTGGAGGTAAGCCACTTGAGCAGGGTCAGCGCCTCCTGCTGCGCCGTGCCTTCCCTCATTATCGCCAAGTTATAGCTTGAAAGATAGCTGTTGGAGCCGAACAGTTCCCCCGGCACCGGCACAGTCCTGACGGGAACCTCGCCTTCCGTGCCCATGGAAAAGATGGATTCCGACTGGCGGCGCGATATGACTATGCTGGCCTTTCCTTCCGCCACGGTTCCCAGTGAGCCGCGCTCCCTGAGCAAAGGCATGAATCCGCGCCGGAAAAGCGCCAGATAATCCTCGATTCCGCGCAGGCATTCCTCCCTGTGGACGGAAGCGCGGCTAAGGTCCTGGCTGAACAGGTCCCCCCCCCGGTTGAGTATGCAGGGAAGCATTTCCCTTATGGTAAAGGAACCGCGCGCGTTGGCGTTTTCCATCGGGTAATAATTATGGACCTTGCGGTTGCGGGCAAGGGCCTCGCAGGCGGAAAGCAGGCCGTCCCACTTGGTGAAAAGGGCGTCCGGGTTGGAATCTATCTGCTGGAGATGGTCCACGCGGTAATGCAGGGCGGACACGTCCATCCACCACGGCACGCTGTGCACCCTTTGCGTACCGGGCATGAAGCAGTGCGGCTGGAGAGGGGCTATGCACTCGTTGGCCGAGAGCGCGGGGTCGAGGTCGTTAAGATCGGTTATCACGCCGAGGCGGGAGAAAAGGGCCGTCCAGTAGTGAGGTATCTGCACCAGATCGGCCACGGCGTCGTCCACGCCCTCGCGCTGGGAGAGGAACATCCTGGTCCACAGGGCGCGGCGCGCCAGAACGCGCACCTCCACGGCAATGTCGGGATGCTCCGCGCTGAACTCCGTCAGCATGGTCTTCATATCGGCCACGGACTGCAGGCCGGAGTTGGGAAGCATCCAGAAAATCATTTTGAAACACCCCAGCGGGAAACCCGCATCTCGGGATTAATCCGTATAGGGCCGTCCGTCAGCCTGCCGGCACGAATCTTGTGCAGGCCCGCGAGGGCTATCATGGCGCCGTTGTCGGTGCAGAAGCGGCGCTCCACGAAGCGGGCGGTCATGCCGGCGCGCGCGGCTTCATCCGCTATGCGCTCGCGCAGCGGGCCGTTGGCGGCCACGCCGCCGCCCACCGCCACGCATTTGACCCCGTACTTCCGGGCGGCAAGCATCAGCTTGCCGGCCAGAGTGTCCACCACCGAGCGCTGGAATTCTGCGCAGATGTCCTCCGGCTTCGCGGAGGGGTTGTCGCGCATGAAATAGCTGACGGAGGTCTTCAGCCCGCTGAAGGAAAATTCCCATGTCCCCTTCATGGTCGGGCGGGGGAAGCGGATGTCGGACGAGGTTGAAAGCTTTGCCGTCTTTTCCACCACCGGTCCTCCGGGATAGCCCAGCCCCAGCAGCTTGGCCACCTTGTCGAAAGCCTCTCCGGCGGCATCGTCCCGGGTGCGGCCCAGAACGCGGCAGTCTCCGTAGCCTTTGCAGAGCCACAGCTCCGTATGCCCGCCGGAAACTACAAGGGCCACCAGCGGGAAGGGAAGCGGATCCACGCCCTTTTCGCCCGAAAGCTCGCACGCGGCAAGATGGCCTTCCAGATGGTTTACGCCCACGAGTTTGGCCCCGTAAAGGCGGGCGGCGGCCTCGGCCGCTATCTTGCCGACAAGCAGGGCGCCAGGCAGGCCGGGACCGTTGGCGAAGGCCACGTAATCCAGCGAGGGCCGCTCCTTGCCGAGGCAGGCCACGGCCTCCTCAAGCACCTCGCCCACGCGCTGGGCGTGGGCGCGGCTGGCAAGCTCAGGCACCACGCCGTTGTATTTCTTATGAATGTCTATCTGCGAAAAAACGACATTGGACAGCAGGGCCCCGCTGCCGTCTATCACGGCGGCGGCGGTCTCATCACAGGTGGTTTCAAGGCCCAGAATCTTCACGAGCGTTACCTGTCTATTTGGCGGAAAGGGAGGCGAAGGCGTCGCGCGCCTTGAGCAGCTCCATGGCGCGGAGAAGCACCTCGTCCTTGACCATATCCTCTTTCTTCACGGAGGACTGGGCTTCCTTGCCCGGCGCGTAAACCATGGAGGACTGAATCATCAGCTTCACCTCGGTCTCCACGCTGACGGGTATCTCCACGTCCGGGGTGATGCCGCCGGTGTTGTCCTTCTTGTTGCGGTGGATGGAGCGGCCGGAAGGCGTGTAATAGCGGGCCACGGTAAGGCGCAGGCCCGAACCGTCGGACAGCGGTATTATGGACTGCACGCTTGCCTTGCCGAAGCTGCGGGAGCCGACGAGCACCGCGCGCTTGTTATCCTGCATGGCCCCGGCCACGATTTCCGAGCCGGAGGCGGAGCCGCCGTTTATCAGCACCACAAGCGGCAGGTCCCCGTACTGGGCCTTGGCGTTGGCGCGGAATTCCTGGTAATTCTCCGGCCTGCGGCCCTTGGTGAAAACTATCATCTTGCTGTCGCCCAGGAACATGCGCGCGGTTTCCACGGCTGAAGTAAGGAGGCCGCCGGGGTTGTTGCGCAGGTCCAGCACGAGCGACTCCATGCCCTGCTTTTTAAGGTCGGCCAGCGCCGTGATGAAGTCCGCCGTGGTATGGCCGGTGAACTCAATCATGTGGATATAGCCCGTCTTGTTTTCCAGCATGCGGGACTGGATGACTTCCTTCTTGATTATCTCGCGGACGAGGGTCAGCTCCTGGGTGGTGACGGGGATATTGCCGTCCTTGTCCTTGGTCCCCTCGCGCGCTATGGTGATGCGCACCTTGGTGCCGGGCGTGCCGCGCATGCGCTTTACGGCCTCGTCGGGGTTCATGTCCTTGGTGGTCTCGTCGTCCACCTTGATTATCTTGTCATTCGGCAGAATGCCGGCCCTGTAGGCGGGCGTGCCGGGCATGGGCGTGACGACCAGTATGTAACCGTCGCGCTGGCCGATGGTGATGCCAAGCCCGCCGAACTGGCCGTCGGTATCGCTTTTGACGCGGCTGTTGAGGTCCGGCTCCATGAACTGTGAGAAATCGTCCAGCTCGCGCACTATGCCGTGGGCGGCGCCGTACACCAGCTTCTGGGGGTCAACCTCGTCCACGTAATTTTCGCGCACCAGGTCCAGAACGTTCACAAGGACCTGCAGCTGCTGGTATGTCATGTCGGCGGCGGAATAAGCCTTGGGGAGGGCTATGCCCGCCGCGAAAGCTATCGCCGCCATTATAACTGCCTTGCCAAGTTTAACTTTGTTCATCGTATAATCCTCTCGAAAATTCCCTGTTCGCCCGATACGGCGTCACTGCCTTGAAAGCCATTCCAGCGGGTTCACCGCGTCGGCGCCGGAGCGTATCTCGAAATAAAGCGCGCCGCCCCTGGCCTCGGTGCCGATGTCCTGCGTGTCCACGCCCGCCGCGCCTATCTTCATACCGGCGGTGACCGCGTCGCCCTTTGAGACCGCCATGTCGGACAGCAGTCCGTAAACCGTGAAGAAGCCCTTCCTGTGGTCCACTATGACCACGTTCCCGTAAGAGCGGAAAGGCCCGGAATAAATGACCTGCCCTTCATAAACCGACGACACCGCCGCGCCCTTGGCGGCGGAAATCTTTATGCCTTCGCGCACTATCCAGGTCTTGAGCGCGGGCACTTCCTCGCGCCCGAACTGGCTGACCACCCTGCCGCGGATGGGCCACTGGAGGCTGTGGCGCGGAACGCTTAACGGGGCCGCTGAAATGGAGCGCGTGGCCGAGCGGCGCTGTTTTTTGGAGGACTGGGCGGACTTGCCGGAAGCGGAGGCCTCCTCTGCCTTCTTCTTCTCCACATTTTCAAGGAAGCGGAGCAGGCTCTTGGCGGAATTGCGGAGTTCCTCCACCTCTTTTTCCAGCTTCGAGGCGCGGTCGTGCGCGTCGCTGAGGGCGGCCATCTTCCGCTCATACTGGCGCTGGCGGTCGCGGTTCTCCTCGCGCAGGCGGCGGGAGCGGGAGACCAGCGTCCGCGTGGCGGCCTGCCAGCTCGCTATCATGCGGCCGTGGCGCTCGTCCTCGCCGTTAAGCCGCTCCAGGAGCGCGGTCTTGTCATAAATGGCGGATTCCAAAAATATGCGCGAAAGGACGGAATCGGAGCCGTAGTACTGAAGGCCGGTTTTCCTCATCAGGTAATACTGCCCGGCCTCCACGGCAAGATTCTCCTTCCAGTAACCCTCCGCCGACTGAAGAAGCCGCTTCTTCTGCTCCGCGTCGGAAATCTGGCGTTCAGTGCTTTTTATCTCCCTGTCCAGTTCCTTCCCCGCGCGGGAGGCTTTCTCCTCCTGCTGTTTCAGGAAAGAAACATAGCGGCTGAGGTCCTTCTCCGTCTTGCGGTATTTTTCCAGCTCCTTCTTGCGGTCCTCCACCTGGTCGTGCAGGCGCGAAAGGTCGTCCCGGGTGGACGCGGCGGGCGGGCGGACCGCATGCTGCGCCGCGGCGGGAAAGGCCTGAAGTGCCAGAAGGCAGAAAATCAGTAGCTTGACTGTTTCCATCTGTACAGTGTCCAGCCGAGAAGCCCTCCGCAGAGGACCAGCCCCGCCAGAGCGGCAGGAGAGGGGTAAGACCACCACATCGGACTCAGATATTTGACCGGGGCCACCAGACCCCAGCATATGCCAAGCGCCGCGACCGCCCCGGCCATGCCGGAGAACACCCAGCCGAACGCCAGGGGCTTCGGGCGGGAAATGGCGTCGGCAAGGGCCCGCCATTCCGCGAAAAACGCGTAAAGCACGAACACCACGAAAACCAGCGAAAGGGAAAGCGTGAGCAGCCTGTTATAAAAACCGGCCTGCATTATGGCGTAAATCTGTTCCGGCTTGTAGGAAGCGCCAGCCACGACCGGCATTTTGCCGCCGAGGACATTGGACTCAAGCCAGGCGCCGGCGTCGCCGAGCATGGCGTCGTCCAGGCGGACCTCGAACAGTTCCGGCAGGGGATTCTCCCCTATTATCGCGACCGAACGCACAAGACCCGGATCACGCTGGCGGAGGAAAGCCAGCCCGGCGTCCTTGGAGAGGAAATCCACGGACGAAACGCCCGGCAGGGCCTTGAGCGCGTCCTCCGCCTCCTTAATCGCAGTGATGGAGGCTTTTTCGTCTATGACCAGCACTATGCGGAAATCGTCCCTGAGCATGCGGTAAATGCCCGCGCTCTGCCGCTGCATGAACAGCAGCACCCCGGACAGCAGGCAGAAGCACATGCTGAGCAGGAACACCTTGCGGTGGCCGCGCCCGATGGTGCGCGTCATCGCGCGGATGAAGGAAAAACTTTCCTTGCCGTTGCGGGCGGGGGCCGGCGCGCCTGAGCGAACCGGTTTTATCCTGAACAAATCCTCGTTTGAAGTTTCCTGTGTCTGCTGTGCCATAAGCCTGAAAAGCCCTCTATATGTATTATATAACAATACCCCGCCCTGGCAATGAGCATAAAGAAAGGCCCCCCTCGCGGGAGGCCCGTAATACAGGACCGGAGCTGCAGGCTAGCCCAGCTTCCGCAGAATCTTCTTGAAACACTCCGAATAGACCTCGGCGGACCTGTCCCACGAGAAATCCGTCCGCATGGCGGTACGGACCATCTCGGTCCAGACCTTCCTGTTGGTGTACGCTCCTAGGGCCACGGAAAGCGCTTCCTGCACGGAGGCCGCGTCCGGCTTCTTGATGAAGAACCCGGTGGGCTTTTCCGCTTCCGGATAGCCGGCGATGGTGTCGGCCAGCCCGCCGGTTTTGCAGGCCACGGGCAGGGTGCCGTAACGCATGGCAATCATCTGTGAAAGGCCGCAGGGCTCGAAGCGGGAAGGCATCAGGAACATGTCCGAGG
>CAYPTM010000076.1:0-9189 GCA_964413345.1 uncultured Elusimicrobiales bacterium | reverse complement strand
CGTTGAGCCTGTTGTAGGAGGCCATTATAGTCCACGTGCCAGCCCGCACCGCGGACAGGAAGGCCGGGAAATATATCTCGTGCATGGCCCGCTCGCCCGCGTGGACATCTATGGTCATGCGTTCCACTTCCTGATTGTTGAGGGCGAAATGCTTGGTGCTGGTTATGACGTTTTTGGCCTGCATGGCCTTCACGTAAGCCGCGGCCATGCGGCCGGTGAGGAAGGGGTCCTCGCCGAAGCTTTCAAAATTGCGTCCGCCCTGCGGAACGCGGGTTATGTTAAGGCAGGGGCCGAGCAGCATGTCGCGGCCCTGCGCCAGCGTTTCCAGCGCGATGGCCCCCGCAACGGTCCCCACCATGTCCGGGTCGAAACTGGAACCCATCGCTATGCCGGCGGGGAAGGCGGTGGCCGGGTCGCGCCGCAGGCCGATAGGACCGTCGTTCATCTTGAGCGACGGTATGCCCAGCCGCTCGTTGGGACGGAGGTCCAGAAAGTCAATGCCGCTCAACTGGTCGATTTTCTCGTCCAGCGTCATGCGGCCGAGAAGGTCCTCCACGCGCTTTTCCACCGGCGCGGACGGGTCCTTGTAGACCGGGACATCCGTTGCCCAGGAAGGCGCGGACAACAGAAACAGCGCAAGACAGCCATACAGCTTGTTCATAGGTTCCCCTCAACAGACTGAAACTACTGCGTTTGCGGACAAAGCCCGGATGTACGCTGAGCCCCGCCTCGCCTATTGTGCCATTAAGTTCTGCGGCAAGCAACCCCGGCGGACAACCGGCGCGCTATTTCGCGACTTCCCGCTTGTATACGCGCACCCAGTCCACACGCATTTCCTGCGGGAATGCCTTCAGGTCCGGGACGGAACCGAGGCCCGTATAAGTCGTCCCCTTGCCCCCCACGGCAAGATTCAGGAGTATGAAAAACGGCTTATGGAATGCCGCCATGTCCGGCGCGGAAATCGGCTGCTCGTGGTAGTCGACACCGTCCAGACGCCATACAAGCTTTTCCGGCGTCCACTCCACCTCATAGACATGATAATTGTCGGCTACTGAACCGCCGGTCACCCGGGCCTCCCCGGTTAGGAACAGCCACTCACCCCGCCAGTCCCGGAAATGGAGCGTGCCGCCTATCTTATGGAAGTTGCCCTCCTTTCCCGCCTCCATGATGTCAATTTCCCCGCACGCCGGCCACTCCGTTTTGCTTATGGCGGAACCCAGCATCCAGAAAGCGGGCCACAAACCCTGCCCTTTGACAAGCTTCATGCGCGCCGCAATCCTTCCGTAGAGGAAATCCTTTTTACCCTGCGTCTTGATGCGGGCCGAAGTATAGTTGACGCCCTCCGCCCCGCCGCCCTTATATGCGGCGCGTATCACCAGACTGCCATCCTTCAAAAAAATGTTCTCGGAATCCTCGGTGTATTTCTCAAGTTCGCTGTTTCCCCAGCCGTTGTTCTGGCTGCCGAGTTCCGCGGTCCAATAGTCATGATTAAGCGTCTTGCCATTGAATTCATCGGACCATTCAAGCTTCCACCCGGGCCCCGGCGTCCATGCGTCACCGGAAGGAATGGCCGTGTCCGCTGCGGACACGCTGGAAACACCCAATAACGACAAACAGATGACAGCGGCAAATCTTTTCATTAACACCTCGTTCTGGAGCCAGCAAGTGAACGTCCTGCGAAGATTATAGCTTATACCCCCCTCCCTAAAGACCGGATATTGAAACCGGACGAACACGGCGAGCGTAGTTGTAAGCGACAGGCAAAACCATTCGCGCCCCGCACCGGGCGACATAACAAGGAACGACCATACATGAAAGCGAATCAGACACTGAAGACAGGCGCCGCCATAGCTCTCGCGGCGGTTTTGAGTTTCGCGGCCCAGCTTCTGCACGCCAGAACCGGAACGGATGCGGCATCACAACTTTTCGACTACCACCCCTATCAGACGCTTACGCGAGACGGCGAGTTCACGCAACAGTTCAACGAATATATGGAGCAACTATACAACGTCAACGTGCCGGACGCTGTCCTCGTGTTCGGCATGATGAGGAATAACGAGCGCACGCTGAACGCGCTGGAAGTGATATTCCATGAGGAAGTGGAACTGCGCGGATGGATGGAGCTAGGGCACTCCTTCAAGGACGTAATGAACGTGGAGTATTACAGGGCGCACTATATGGATGTTTATCCGGTGGCGCACCGCAAGGCGGTCAAGGCGCAGTACGGGCTTGTGAAACACTTCGCGGCGGCAACGGGTTTTCCCGACATCCCGGCCTACGCATACGCGCTGGTATCGCCATTGGCTGAACTGCATGGCGTGAGCGTGGACAGACTGGTGAGGACGCTGAGGTATAATCCCGAAATAACCTCCGAAACGGTCACCCCGGAAGACCTGGAAACAGCAGTGAAGGTCTACGAAGCCGGCGGCTACACCTATACGGACAGGGCAAAAATCATCAGTGGAGCACTTGCGATAACAAAGCGCTAATTTTTAACATTGCGAAACAACAAGGAAACAGCAGGACAGGAATGACAGGCAAATCCGGGATTTAAGACAGGGACAAAAAAACAGCCCGCCGACATAATCGGCGGGCTGTTTCCGGTATCAAATGGTTGCGGGGGCTGGATTTGAACCAGCGATCTCAAGGTTATGGGCCTTGCGAGATACCGGGCTTCTCTACCCCGCAATATTATGATAGCAAATGCGGGGGAGGTTGGCAAATAAAGGTAAAATTCACCCGTTTTAAAAGAATACGGCGCGCCATAGTAATAAATGGCGCGCCGCGCGGAAAATACTAACCGGCAAGGAATCAGGCCGTTATTTTTGCCCGGACTTTCCCCCTGGCCTTAGCGGCCAGAGCATCCACATCGGTGGGCGGCTCCGGCTCCGGGCGGAAGCACTTGCGGCAGCGGGCCTCGTACTTGTTGGCCGCGCCGACTTCTATGCGCTCGGTGCTGTTGGACAGACGCTGGCTGCGATTGGCGGGATTGCCGCAGACCACGCATATGGCCAGATTCTTGGTCACATACTCCGCCACGGCCATGAGGCGGGCGGTATTTTCAAACGGCTGGCCCCGGTAATCCTGGTCCAGACCGGCGACAACGACGCGCCGCCCGCTGTCCGCCAGCTTCTGGCAGACGTCAACTATTTCCGGCCCGAAAAAATGTATCTCGTCTATGCCGACCACCTCTGTATCTTCCTCTACGGCCTTGAGGATATCGGCGGCGGTTTTGACCGCGGTGCAGGGTATCTTGGACTGGTCGTGCGAGATTATATGGTCCTTGCCGTAGCGGTCGTCCAGAGCGGAGTTGAACACCTGAAGCTTCTGTCTTGCAATCTTGGCCAGGCGCAGGCGGCGTATAAGCTCCTGCGTCTTGCCCGAGAACATGCTCCCGCAGACTACCTCTATCCAGCCGGATTCGCGCGGCAGATTATGCAGCATCATCTTGTCATTTCCCCCGGTATTGTTTTTTGTGGTACGAATTGTAGGCCGCTTTTTTCTTTAGCGCGGTCCACCAGCCCCGGTTATCAGTATACCACTGAACGGTCAGTTTTATGGCATCCTCGAAGGCAAAAGAAGGCTTCCAGCCCAGCTCCCGCGTAAGCTTTTCATGGCTGAGGGCGTAGCGCCTGTCGTGGCCGGGGCGGTCCTTGACGAACTGGATGAGACTCTCCGGCTTGCCCATTACCCGCAGGACGCTGCGGATGAACTCTATGTTCGGCGCGGAATAGCCGCCGCCGATGTTGTAAATCTCGCCCGGCACGCCGCGCTCCAGCACGGTTTCTATGGCCGTGACGTGGTCGAGGACGAACAGCCAGTCGCGCACGTTCATGCCGTCCCCGTAGAGCGGGAAGGGCTTGTCTTCCAGCGCATTGGTTATCAGAAGGGGCAGGGCCTTTTCAGGATACTGGTAGGGTCCGAAATTGTTGGAACAGCGCGTGACGACCACCGGCATGCCGAAGGTGACAAAGTAGGAGCGGGCCATCAGGTCCGACGCGGCCTTGGAAGCCGCGTAAGGGCTGTTGGGGAGGAGCGGGTCGCCCTCCACGCTTTCCCCGGTCTGGACGGAACCATAGACCTCGTCCGTGCTGACATGCACGAATTTCTTGATTCCACGCGCGCGGGCGGCCTCGAGCAGCGTCTGCGTGCCGAGGACGTTGGTCTTCACAAAAGCCGCGGGGCCGAGTATGGAACGGTCCACATGGGTTTCCGCCGCGAAGTGGACGGCGGCATCGACGCCCTCGAAAGCCGCGAGCATGGCCTTGCTGTCGCAAATGTCGGCCTTCAGCCAGCGGTAGCGGGGATTGTCCCCGAAATCGGCCAGGTTGGCGGGATTGCCGGCGTAGGTGCGCTTGTCGATGTTGACAATTTCCACGTCCCGGCGGGAGGAAAGCATATGGCGGACGAAATTGGAGCCGATGAAACCGAGCCCGCCGGTTACGATGAGCTTCATCCGTCAGTCCTTGAAATACTGCCAGGTGGCTACGAGCCCCTCTTCAAAATCTACGGCGGGCTTATAGCCCAGCAGCTTGCGGGCCTTGGAAATATCGGCGTAGGTTTTGCGGACGTCGCCGCCGCGCTTGGGGAGGAATTTCTTGATCAGCTTTTTGCCGAGTATTTCCTCCATTATCCTTACCATATCCAGCAGGGAGTGGGAGGTGCCGCAGGCGATATTGAAAACCTCGCCTGAAACGTTCTTGGCGGTCATGGCCTTGAGGTTGGCCTGCACGACGTTGCCGACGTAGGTGAAATCGCGGCTCTGTTTGCCGTCCCAGTGTATTTCGAGCGGCTTGCCGGCCTGTCCGCATTCGAAGAAAAGGGGTATGACGGCGGAGTATTTGGATTCGGGGTCCTGCTTGGGGCCGAAGACGTTAAAGTAGCGCAGGCAGACGGTTTCGAGGCCGAATGTCTTTGCGAAGACCACGCAGTAGTTTTCCGCGGCGAGCTTGCTGACCGCGTAGGGGGAAAGCGGGGAGGTCTTCATGGTTTCCTTCTGCGGAAACTCCTTGCAGTCGCCGTAGGCGGAGCTGGAGGAGGCGTAAACCACGCGCTTCACGCCGGCCTTTTTGGCTTCCATGAGCAGGTTGAGCGTGCCCGTGACGTTGACGTCGTTGGAATCGAAGGGATTGTCTATGGAGCGGGGGACGGAGCGCAGCGCGGCCTGATGGGAAACGTAGGTGACGCCTTTGAGAGCGCGGCGGAGGTCGGCGGGCTTGCGGAGGTCGCCCTTTATGAGCTCGATGTCCTTGAGGAAGGGGGCGATGCGCTCCTTCTTGCCGGTGCAGAAATTATCGAAGATGCGGACGCGCTCGCCGCGGCGGACCAGTTCTTCCGCGATATTGGAACCTATGAATCCGGCGCCGCCGGTAACGAGCCAAATGGGTTTTGCTGACATGAGGGGGCCTCCTGTTGGCGCGGAACGCGCCTTTCATGCGACCCATTTATTTTACCATTTAGAGCCTGTTTGGAATCTCTCTTTTGTAGCGAAAACGGGGATTTTGGACTGGGCCGAAGCGGAGCGAAACGAGCATCCCCGCAGGGATGTGAGTTGAGCGACGCGATGGAGCAGGCCACCACAGGGCGGCATAGCCTGTGGTGCGGCCTGGATGATGGACCGCAAAAGCCACGTTTGCAGCAGAATACGGAGATTTTAAACAGGCTCTTAGGAACCGGAGGGGAAGCCTGAAATAGATACGGCGGAGGGCCGGAGGGAGAAACTACGGCCGGAGACAGGGGAATGGGCGGAAAAAGAGCAATATACGCCTTGAGTGGGAGCGCAGTAAATTCTAAAATTAAAAGATACTGGAGAGGTGGCCGAGTGGTTTATGGCGCCGGTCTTGAAAACCGGTGAAGTGGCAACACTTCCGTGGGTTCGAATCCCTCCCTCTCCGCCAGATTTACGCATAGATATAACTGCATGCCGGGAGCCGGGGATACCCACGGTTACCGGCATGTAGTATTCTATGACCCCTCCGTCCTTATCCTTGTCTACCTCAATCCGTTTTATCCAGCTATGCAGGAATGCCTTGGATTCCGTTATCCCGCTTCGTTGCAAGAAGTCTTGGACCTCCCGCACGTAGCTGTCTATCTCCGGGCCGGAAACCGCCAGTATATCGCGTTCCTGCCGCGCTTTCAGGCCTCGTAGCACTTCCTCCAAGGCCGACATCTGACCGCGCAGGTCTTTGATTCTAGGCGCAAGGTCGGCTAATTCCATAAGCCCTGTCTCCAACGCATTGTAGAGCTTGTGCAGCCGCTTGTTGCAGTCCACGATTTTCAGCTCCGTGGCCGATATTTCGTCTTTAATCCCGCCTTTGGAAGCCAATATCTCTTCGTTCACCACGGCTATCAGTTTTGCGATATTTTTGGCGGTCAGCACATTTTCCCGTAGCTTTTCGACAACCGCGTTTTCCAGCTTCTGCCGGTTCACGAAGCCGTGTCCGCACACCTCTTTGCCGCGCTTGAGGTAGTTCTGGCACACATAGTAGTGGAATTTTCCAGATTTGGCGGGAACGCCTATCATCTTTGCGCCGCAATGCTTGCAGTAAGCCATACCGCTAAGCAGATACTCGCTGACTGTTTCTCGCGGATGCATGACCTTGGGTGCCCGCTCCTTCATCATCGCACCCACGCCTTCGAACATTTCCTTGGGGACGATAGCCTCGTGCGTGTTTGGAACGCGTATTACGACTTCGTTCGGGTTTTTGGTGTATTTGCCTTCGGTATGATTGTGCCGATTGAAAATATTCGTGCCGATATATGCCTCGTTACGCAGCATGTAATAAATAACCGTTATGCTCCAAGGCCTACCTATTCTGGTCCGGAGGCCTTCCGCATTTAACGTTCTGGCGATTTCCTTTAGCCCAATGCCGCGCAACGACATCTCGAACATGCGTTTTACGATGATGGCTTCTGCCGGTTCCACGACCAGCTTATTTTTCGGTGTGCCGTTAACAGATACCTTTTCCAGCTTATAACCGTAAGGCGTGCTGCCGCCGTTACGATAGCCGCGTGTGGCGTTTTCTTTAAGGCCGCGCATGGCGTCGCTCGCCAGATTGATAGAGTAAAACTCGTCCACAGCCTCCAGCATCGCTTCCATCAGGTGCCCGGAGGGGCTGTTGTCTATCGGCTCGTTTATCGAGATAACATCTACACCGTGCTTTTTCAGCAGTTTCTTGTAAAGGATGGAATCTTCGCGGTTGCGGGCAAAGCGCGAGAACTTCCAGACGAGTATGATGTCGAACGCCTTGTTCTTTAGCTTGGCATCGCAAATCATCTCTTGGAACTTGGGACGGTCGGCGGAACGGGCGGACTCGGCTTCGTCTATGTATTCCGCAGCGACGGCCCACCCCTTCTTGTCGGCGTATTCACGCAAAGCCTTCAGCTGGGCAGGAATCGACAAATCCCTGTCTGCCTGCCCTTGCGAAGATACCCTTGCGTATAACGCCGCCTTCATAACGCTCCTATTTTGCAGCCTTGAAGTATGCGACTATAAGCTCGGCAACCACCGGCGTTCTGCCGCCGATATGCCAGTCACGGTTGGCTTTGGGGCCGGTTTCGGACTTGTAGTCGTAAATCGTGAAGGCCAGCCCGTTTATACTGCCGGTCCACTCGGCTTGGATTTTGCCGTCTGCGGACAGGCCCTGCTGCGGTTTTCCGAACACGCGCACCAGCTCTTTGTAAGTCGTGCCATCCGGCAGGCGGCCCACGAACCCCGTCCCCACTAGGCCGGGGTCGCCCATTTTGACTTCCAGTTCCAGCGTGATTTTGGCTTTCATAACGAGTAATCCGAGTGTTTGATTTCGCCGGTTTCGGCGTTGCGTATCGTGAAATAGCGCATGTTGCTTGGCTTGAGGCTGGTTATGAACTGCTCCTCAATCGTGATGCTCCATTTGGCCTTGGGCAGCGCCTTGCGGACCGCTTCCAGCTTCTTGAGGGCAAGCAGGATATAGTCCTCGGTTTTGCCGGTTGTTGGTATGTCCTCGACATATATCTCTTGTCCGTCCTGCTTGAGGCTCAGGTAGCGCGACTTCAGCGTTTTGGCGTTCATACCGTCCCCCGCTTTTTCGAGTATATGCGCCCGACCAGCGTATAGTTGTGCCAGATCTCTATGCGGGATATCTCCGGCAAAAAGGCTTTTTCCTTTGCCGCCCCGGTCGCGGCTTCCAGCGTTTCGTAGCTGCCAAATTCCCGGTGTATGGTGCAGTCCGCTTTCGTTTTCGGTATTACCGCTATCAGCTCGAACCCCGCCTGTTTTTTCGTCTTCATAATGCCTCCTTTCCGTCTGGCCCTTTCTGCTGTCATCATGAACATACAATGACTTCGGCGATTAATCCAGTCCTTTCCGGAGGCCATTTTACCGTCTGAGAAACAGCCCTTGACTTCATGTCGGAATCCCTTTATTTTTAGCTCCGTCCGGCCCCATAAACCGGACGGGCATTTTCACGCTCAGGCGAGCTGCGCCAGCCAGTCTTTGCCGACCAGCTTATTGAGTGCGGCGATTACCGCGTCTATCGCCCAGCCGATGAGCATTCCTTCCACGCTCTCCGGCAGGAACGGGATGTCTATGAGCGCGTTAAGCACCGCCACCGCGAGCGCCTTCTTGTCCGAGCCTTTAAGGTCCTCGTCCTGTCCGACGCCCTCCACGAGCTTCACGACATCCGGTACCGCCTCAGCCGCGTCCTTAAGGCTTTTGACCGACTTGATTCTGTCCTTCACCGCGCCCAGCTTTTCCAACAGTTCCTGCGCTTTCTTTTCGTAGTCCATACTGCCTCCTGTTTTTGAATAGCGGCAAATCAAAGCTCCAGCCTATCCGCCATTTCGTGTCGCCGCCTTTGCCTATGACCAACGACAAAATCTTTTCAAGCCAGCCGGGCATATACGCCATCCCTGAAGCCCAGCACCTCGCGTTTGCCGCCGGTGCTGGCGTGTATCCATCGGTCGCCGCCGCGCCGCTCGTCTATAAGCTGCCCGAACGGGATGCCGGATTCGTGCCAAAGCCACGCGAACGCGTCGTCTATGCTCACGCCGTCCACATGGAAATCGGCGGCTTGCCCCAGCATGTGCTGGCTGTTCGCGCTGCCGCCAACTGCCGTGTTCAGCTCGAAGCAACGGAAGCCGGAATGTACGATGACTGGTTTGCCGTAGTGCGCCCGCACCGGCTCAAGGATTATGCGGCTCAGGCCGGTA
>CAYPTM010000075.1:0-9260 GCA_964413345.1 uncultured Elusimicrobiales bacterium | reverse complement strand
CAGCACGGCCACGGCCGCAGCGCTGACGCAAAGGGATTGAAGCACCGCGCGGACCACGCCGCGCTTGCGCTGGGGGCGCGGGGCGAGAAGCTGATTGAAAACAAAGGCCAGACGCTCAAGCATATCGTCTTTTTGCTGGGAGAGGAGATGGGGATCTTCAACCAGCGTCTCCACGAACGTCTTCAGCGTCGTGACAAGGAGCGGGTCCCCGTTGTTCTTGACCTGTTCCATGGATATGTCCAGCGCGTGGAGGTTGGATATGTTGACCGTGCAGATGGAGGCGGTGTCCGCCTGGATGTTACAGAAAAGCCCGTGCATGGGCACAAGACCCGGAGCGGCGTCCTCATGCCCGGTCATGCCCGCCAGCACCGCAAGCTGGTTTTCCTTGCCTATGCCGAGATTGGAAAGCATCTGGGCGCGGTGATACATTATCACCTGAATCTTGTAGTAACAGTCTATGCACAGCAGCAGACCCTTGGAGGGGTCGGTGAAGACGGCAGGCTTGCCGCACTGCTGGCATTCCTGCGGAACGGCTGGGAGCTGATGATTGTCCGCGACAGCGGGCTGGTTCTCCGGTTTCTTCTCCTGTTCTTCAGACATAAACGCTCCATGCGCTAAAGCCGCGGAAACGCCGATGCGCGCCCCTTGCGGCAATTTGACAGGTAAGCTGTCCGCCGGCCCTGCCGACAGCACGCGGGCCGGAGTACCCTTGCCGAACTGAATCGGCGCAGGCTTCAGGATTAATGAACCAAGGGGATAACATGGAAGCCGGGCTGGCTCCAAATGACAGGCCGCGGTATCAGATCCGCGGGTTGCTGTGGCAATATCTATCTCTATCCCTGTAACTATAACGCATGAAAGGATTATTTTATTGCCACCCGTAATTACTCAATAAATCGTAACCGCAAGGCCCCCTTCCAGACACATGGTATAATCTGTGCATGGCGCAATTTCCGAATGCGCCCGGGGACCGTACAATCCGGCAACAGAGGGGACAATATAATGTTGAACAACACACCACGCAAGTGGCGGGGAATAAAGCTGTTCCTAATTCTGGCCGCGGGCTTGCTGATTCCACCCGCGGCCCGCTGCGAAACCATACAGCTAGACACGGGCGCGGAGGCTTACGAAATAACCACAGACGACTCCGGCAGCCTGCTGGTCATGCCGGGTTTCCCAAATTCAGGTTCTTCAGGCAACCCGCAGCTCCCGGCGAAAATTTACGAGATTGCCCTGCCTCCGGACACGGACCTTAGCTCCGTTAAGGTGACGGTATCCAACGTGGTGACGGAAGAACTGCCCCGGACCTACGACCTGAAACCGGTACCTCCGGCCATGACTTACAATAAGGATAAAAAAATCCTGAGCTGGGGAACCGGCAAGAACATAAAGGATGGCCGCAACCTTAATGTATACGCGCTGAACGCCAAATTCCCGCAGGAGATAGCGGTGCTTGACACGGCCGCGCAGATGAGGAAATGGAAATTCGCGCAAGTCCGATTTTATCCGGCGCAGTACAACCCGGTCACCGGCAAAGTTTACCTCATCAAATACGCCTCCATCGCCATTTCCGCCAATACGGCGGCAAAAGCCTCCCTGTCCCGAGAGGAAAAGGCCAGGGCAGACGCCCTGGCGGGCGACACGGTCATGGATGACGTGGCCGCGAAAAAGTTCGTCAACTTTTCGCAGGGCAAATCCTGGTACGAAACTGCGGCGCGGCAACGCGGCACGGCCAGGGCGGCCACATACGATTACGCCATCATCACCACCAACGCCATACAGGCCGGCAGCGCCCAGCTGACGTCTTTCATCTCGCAGTTGACAGCGATGGGGCACACGCCGCTGGTGGTCACGGAAACGGCGTACGGCAGCCTGACCGGGCAAGCCCCCAACGGCACTTCGGAAAAAATAAGGAAATGGCTGACAGATAATTACGCGGCCATGGGCATCAAATACGTCCTGCTTCTGGGAGACCCCACGCCAGTCACCGGCGACGTGCCGATGAAAATGTGCTGGCCGCGCTACCACCTGACAACGGACAGGGAATCGCCCACGGACAGTTTTTACGGCAATCTCTCCGGCAACTGGGACCTGAACGCCAACGGCGTTTTCGGGGAATACAACGGCGACAGGGGAACCGGCGGCGTCGACTTCACGCCTGAACTTTACGTGGGCAGAATACCGGTCTACGCCGGCAACTATACCCAGCTGGACAGCATCCTGCAACGCATAATAAATTACAAGAACGTGACAGGCGAACCGGCCTGGAGGAAAAAAGCCCTCCTGCCCATGGCCATAAGCAATTACGCCAACGAGGACAACGACCACTCAAAACGCAGCGACGGCCTGAACCTGCCGCTATACGCGATCGACGATTACCTGGCCCCCAGGGGCTTCACGCATTTCGTCATGTATGAAAAGCAGGGGCTCCTGCCCGTGCCAAGCACCGCGGCTTACGACAATGCCGCGCACACCGGCGTTTCCGAAGCCGACATGATAAGCGAATGGAACAACGGCTACGGCGTCGTCCTCTGGTGGGGACACGGCAGCAACACGGCGGTATCCCGCAAGTACTGGGCCGTTGACAGCGCGGGCAACGGAGTGCCGCTGGCCGCCGACATGGTCTGGCCGGACATGTTCTCAAGCACCTCAACTTTGTCGCTTAATGACACCTATCCGGCTTTCGTGTTCCAGGTTTCCTGCAATAACGGCTACCCGGAAGATACCGGCAACCTGGGCTATGCCCTGCTGAAGAGGGGAGCCATAGCCACGGTGGCCGCGTCCAGAGTTTCCTGGTACGCGGTCGGCACCTGGGACCCCAGCATGGGATCCACGGGAGACAACGCAAGCACGGGTTATTATTATTTCAGCCAGTTCCTCAGCACGACCACGTCGACCACGGCGGGCATGGCCATCGCCGCGACGAAGACTTCCGCCCTCGGCGACGGCTTCGGAGCCGACTCCTGGATGAACAGGATGGACTTCAACCTTTACGGCGAACCGTCCATCTCGCTGTTCTCCGGCGTGAAATCCAGCCTGTCTCCATCGGTGGACGCGGTCAGCTACGGCAGCATGAAGGTCTCCTGGAACGACGTCCCGGGCGCGAGTTACACGGTGGCCCTGTCGACCAACGCCCAGTTCACCGGCATCGTCCCCGGCTCCAGCGACACGGTTACCGGCAACGCGCTCTCCTTTGCGAACCTTGAACCCAGCACGACTTACTGGTTCGAGGTGAAGCTCTCCACGGAAACCGACGCGGCGTTCTACTTCAACCGCGTGTCGGCCACCACGCCCTCCAACACCCTCATAAGCAATATCAGGGTCTACCCCATCCCCTGGCTGCGCGGCTCAAACGGCAAGTTCGACTCCGCCACGGTATCCGGCTGCGGTACCGGCCTCATCTTCGACACCATGGGCTCCGACGCCACCATAAGGATTTACAACATACAGGGCGACCTGGTGCGGGAAATGACAGTCTCCCCTTCTGATAGAGGCTGCAAGGCCTGGGACGGCATGAACGGCGCTGGCCGCGGCGTGGCCAGCGGTGTATACCTCGCGTATATAGACAGCGCGGGCAGTTCCAAGACAGTCAAACTGGTGGTGGAGAGATAACCATGAAAACTTTAAATAAACGTCTTCCCCTCCTTGCTATGGCGACTGCGCTTCTGGCCTTCGCCACATCGGCCCGGGCCTCCGACGCGGTCGGCACCACTGGCGCGCAGTTCCTGGAACTGCCTGTCAACGCGCGAGCCATCGCCATGGGCTCGGCCTACAGCGCGGTCACGGACGACGCCTCCGCCCTGTACTACAACCCGGCGGCGCTCACCTCCATCAAGGACACGGACGTGGTCCTTATGCACGCCCTGTATTTCCAGAGCATGAAATACAGCTACGGCGCGGCCGCCATGAAACGCGGGGGCTGGGCCTTCGGCGTACAGGCGCAGCATCTTTCCGCCGGCAGCATCGACGAAATAGACAACACCGGCACCACTACGGGCGGCGCCTTCACCCCGCGCGACCTGGCCATAGGCGCGGGCGTCAGCCGGGAATTCGGCAACCTGTCCGTAGGCGGCGGCATGAAATACGTCTCCTCCAAGCTGTATGACACTGCGTCCACCGTCGCGTTCGACCTGGGCTCCCTGCTGCGGAGCGGGAAATTCGCGTTCTCTCTGGCCGTTTCCAATATCGGCAAGGGGATGAAGTTCATTTCCACGCAGGATTCGCTGCCCCTTACAACACGGGCGGGAGCGGGCTACCTGGGCAACAACTTCACCGTATCAGCCGACGTGGCCGCCCCCAGGGGCGCGGACCCCTACCTCGCGCTGGGCGGAGAATACCGCGTAGAGCGCTCGGAAGAACTGGGCCTCGGCATGGCGCTGCGGGCCGGCTATAATTCTCGGGCCACAGGAAGCAAGCTGGGCGGCATGACCGGCTTCAACGCTGGAGGCGGCATCATGCTGGACAGCTTCAACTTCGATTACGCATGGTCGCCTTTCGGAGACCTGGGCTCCGCGCATTACTTCTCTCTCCACATCAAATGGGGAGGCAAAAGCTAACGCGGACCACGCGGAAAGTTTCCGGCGGAGAAGGCCCCCTCACGAAGGGGGCCTTTTCCATGTCAGGGAAAGAGCCTCCGCATAAAAGCTAGAATCTAGCAATGCAAGACCTTACGGAAGGTAATGAAGCGAAACTGATACTCGCCTTCACCATACCGATGTTCATCGGAAACGTTTTTCAGCAGTCCTACAACATCATAGACAGCATAATCGTCGGGAAGGTTTTAGGTAAAAACGCCCTGGCGGCGGTGGGAGCGAGCTTCCCCATACTCTTTTTCCTGCTCGCGCTCATAATGGGCGTGACGATGGGCTTTTCCATCATGATTTCGCAGTTCTACGGCGCCAAGCAAATGGACCAGGTGCGCCGCACCATAGACACCACCTACATATTCCTGTTCGCGTCCTCGCTGGTCTGCAGCGTCGCGGGAATACTGCTGTCCGGACCGATACTGGAACTGCTGAAGACCCCGCCGGAGATAATGCCGCAGGCGGTCACCTTCATGCGCATACTTTTCGCGGGCGTGTTCTTCATGTTCGGGTTCAATTCCGCCAGCGCCATACTGCGCGGCCTTGGGGACTCAAAGACCCCGCTGTATTTCCTCATCTTCGCCACGCTGCTCAACATAGCGCTGGTCCTGCTGTTCGTGCTTAAATTCGGCTGGGGCATAGCCGGTTCCGCGTGGGCCACCGCCATAGCGATGGCGGTTTCTTTCGTCATGTGCGTGGCGTACCTCAACAGGACGCACCGGGTGCTGACCTTCCGCCTGCGCGGCATGGAATTCGACCGGGATATATTCAAAAAAAGCGTAATGATAGGCCTGCCCTCCGGCATACAGCAGATGTCCATAGCCATGGGCATGATGGCCCTGACACGCATAGTCAACGGCTTCGGCACGGACGCCATAGCGGCCTTCACCGCGGCGGGCCGCATAGACGCCTTCGCCGTCATGCCCGCCATGAACCTTGGCATGGCGGTTTCCTCCTTCACCGGGCAGAACATCGGCGCGGGGAAGATGGAGCGCGTGTCGCGCGGGCTGTGGGCCGCGCTGAAGATATCGTCCTATATATCACTGGCCACCGCCGCGCTGGTCATGCTCTTCGGCAGGCGCCTCATCGGGCTCTTCAGCACCGACCCCAATGTGATCACCATCGGCACGCACTATCTGCTCATCGTGGGCAGCTTCTATATCATCTTCTCGACCATGTCCACCATAAGCGGCGTAATGCGCGGAGCGGGGGACACCATCATCCCCATGTTCTTCAGCATATTCTCACTGTGGCTGGTGCGCATACCGCTGGCGGCCTGGCTTTCCGGCCATTTTGGCACAGACGGCATATGGTGGGCCATGCCGGTCGCCTGGCTGATAGGGCTGGTACTTTACGTGGTATACTACCGCATGGGCCAGTGGAAGAAAAAATCGCTCATAGGCCCGAAACCCGCGCCGCCCGAACTGCCTCCTGAAGAGGAAGAGGCGGAATGGAACGTGTCCAATTTCTAAAGCGCGGAACGCTTGCCGTACCGCGAACCGGGGGGAGATGGCAGCATATGAGAACAAACGATAGACGCGCCGTGAATTTCAAGGACTATTACAAAATCCTCGGTCTCCCGCCTGACGCGGACGACTTGGCGATACGCGACAGATGCGATCTGCTGGAAGCCCTCTGCGACCCCGCCCTGCCGCCCGGGGAACGCGCGGCCAGCCCAGTAGGCCTGGCCGACGACGTGGCGCGCGCGCGAAAAACACTTCTGGACCCCGCGGCAAGGTTCTCATACAACAAGCATTACTTTGCGAACCGTCCGGATTTGGACTATGACTTTTTCGGGAATGCCGTGCTGGACCCCCAGGAATACAGCGATGAGGACATCGTGGCCCACTACCGCAGCCCGGGAGCTTCGGTAAGCAGCGGCGTGAAGCGCCATATGCTTGTCACGGGCGGGACGGTGATATTCATGCTCATAGCGGCGCTGCTCCTGATACGCTTCGCCGTAAGCAGACTTATCCAGGCCCCGTAATGAGCGTGCCGGCGGCATGAGCAAAAACATAGCGCGAGAAAGCCACATACACGGCAGGGCATGGCGCTCAATGCACGGCGGTTATTTTTCCGATCCCGAAACCGCGAAAGCGCTCATCGCCCAACTGAATTCAGCCGCGCGTGACAGGGCCCCCGCGACCGTGGCCGATCTCGGCGGCGGCACAGGGTTCATACTCGCCGCATTGCGCCGAAAAAAATCATTCCGCACGGCCAGGCTGGTCAACATCGATGTTTCACCTCGACAACTTGAGCAATGCCGCCTGCCGGGTCTTGAATGCCTTTCCTGCCCGGCGGAAAAAGTGACGCGCGGGAAACTTCTTCAGTCCGGAACGAGAGGCCCGCTCATGCTGACGATGCGCTCGCTGCTTCACTATTTCGGCGGAAGACGGGAACAGGAAGCTTTTCTACGGAAGGCGCGCAACCTGGCCCGGAAAGGAGAATACTTCGTGCACCAAAGCGCCTGCTTTGAGCGGGAAGAAGATACGGCGCTGATGAACGAGACCTACCGCCTTATGCGCGTGAACAAAACCTATTTTACCTGCGAACGGCTTTCCGCGATGCTGGGAGGATGCGGATGGAAAACGGAAAAAATTATGCGCGCTCCCGCCCTGACTTTTACTTCCGGAGAGATGAAGTGCCGCTACGGACTTTCCGCGCGGGATATTTCTCGAATACGCGCCATTGCCGGCACGAAGGCCTGCATAAAACCTGCTCGGACCGGCTTTTCCGGCAAGCTTGAGTATGCCATCTTCGTCTGCCGCGCGGCATGAAGCCAGCCGCCGAAGTTTTCCATTAATCCGACACCGCACATGACAAGCCTTCTCATAGTATCCGTTATATGGGCACTCTCGTTCGGGATAATCAAATACTTCCTGACGGACCTGCCGCCGGTATTCGTGGCCGCCGCAAGGCTTGCGGTTTCATTTCTAATATTTGTGCCGTTCCTCAAACTCGGAAAACTGCGAAAAAACGACGCAGCGGCACTGGCACTGACAGGCGCGGTACAATACGGCCTGATGTATCTTTTCTACATTTATTCATTCAGGTACCTGCTGGCGGCGCAGGTGGCGTTCTTTACAGTATTCACGCCCCTTTATGTCGTGCTGCTGGACAGTCATGCCGGGAGAAAATACAACGGACGGTTCTATTTATCCGCGTTGCTGGCGGTCTGCGGGACAGTGGCGGTCATGCGTTATTCTGGAGGGGACCTGCGCGGCTTTATGCTGGTACAGCTTTCAAATATCTGCTTCGCATGGGGACAATTGCGTTACCGCGAAATAGCGGCCCGCCTGCCTTCCTGCGGCGACACCGCGCTGTTCGCGTGGACTTGCGCCGGGGCCTGCGCCGCCGCCGCGATTCCGGCACTGTGGGCAGGAATCCCGCACGTCACAATGCGGCAGGCCCTCTGGCTATTATATCTGGGAGCGGTTCCGTCCGGGCTCTGCTTTTTCCTCTGGGCAAAGGGCTCAAAGACGGTAAGCACCGGCACCCTGGCGGCGCTGAACAATCTAAAGATACCGCTGGGGGCGGCGGCATCAATACTCCTGTTCGGGGAGAGAATGAGCTGGGGCCGTTTCACCATAGCCATAACAGCCATAGCTGCGGCCGGCGTTATTTCGGAGCGCAAGAAACCAAGCGAATGAAAACGCGTATTGCGAAAACCGGACAGGCCTCTTATTTGCTATAAACGGTATTGAACATAACGGCAAAACACGATGACCAACAAGGACGTTGAAATACTAGCCGAGGAAACCATAGCGGCCCTGCCGGAATATTTCCGGGTGAAAATGGACAATGTGGTAATACTTGTGCAGGACAGGCCGACCCCATCCCAGATACGCCGCATGGGGAGGACCCTGTTGGGCCTTTATGAAGGCATACCCCTGCCGGAACGCGGCACCAACTACGCGGGAGCGATGCCGGACAAGATAATCCTCTTCAGGCACAACATAGAGGCGGAATGCGACGATGAAAGCGAAGTGCCGGAAATGGTCGTCCACACACTGCTGCACGAGCTGGCCCACCACTTCGGCATCAGCGACGAGGAACTTCTGAAATCCGGCAACTACTGAAAGTTATACACGCCGGCTCAGGCCGGATAGACTATGACGTAGAAGCACTTTCCTACCGACAGGCAGCGTGCCGCCTTATGCAGAACCTTCCTGCCCGGCCGGGCCAGCAGTTCCGACTGCGACGTCATTCCGCTTTCCGCCACGGTTTCACTGGCAAATACGGGACGGGACAGATACACTCCCAATGCGGACCGATAACTGTAGCGCACAGTGAATCCATACACCTCTTTTCCTACGACACCAGAAGATAAAACATCAAGTCCTTCGACACAGGACATTTCTTCCGATACAGCCAGTTTTGCCCGGTCAGCCTGCTTCCGACTCCGGTAAAGCCTTGGGCTTGAGTAAGTCCTTACTGATGAGATAGAGGATTCCCGGCCCTCCTCCTTTCGCACGCCCTGGCCGCCTTTCCCGCCAGAGGACTGCCCCCCACCCTGCTGTCCTCCTGGTACAGCCATTCCCATACCCGTGCCGCCCGAAAAAGATGGCCCCTGACCAGACCTTTCCCCCGGGTGCCCTCCGGTAGAACCTCCAGTCCGGCCACCCCCTCCCGATGGAAGCATGCCGCCATTTCCCATGCCGCCGCCCCCGCCGGACC